>NZ_LHQS01000001.1:653326-939805 GCF_004102725.1 Methanoculleus taiwanensis
GCCCCGTCAAGCCTCGTCTATATCCTCTACGGCATGCTCTTCGGCATCGCGACGAGCGTCGCCGCAGGCATCTACCCGGCCTGGAGGGCGTCGCGGCTGAGGCCTATCGAGGCGCTCAGGTTCGAGTGACCCGGTGGGCAGCTGAGAGAATACTTATTACTCCTGTATCACCTACTCCTGCTACAGGGTCGGCCGTATGAACGACGAAGTCTGTTCGGTCTGTGGAAAGCGGGCGATCGGGTGCCAGATACTCGGTTGCTGCGGCGCAAACGTCTGCGAAGAGCACGCAGATCCGATACTTCGCGCCCTCGCCCCAGGTGAGCGGCGGCACTCCGGTGCCTGCTACTTCGTCAGGTTCGCCTGATCGATCCGCCGTGGAGGGCGCCCGGCTTTCCGGTACGGGCGCTCTCGTCCACCCGATACGCACGAACCTTTTTATCCGAGATGGGATGATATTTCCTTTCGTGCGGACCAACCATATATAAACTCAATAGGATAGAATACAATCAAGAGAACCTGTGTGTTGCGAAAATGTTGCAGATGATTACCTGGCTCAATAAGGCCTTCGGCACCGTTCAACCGACGCGTGCGACGATAATGCGGGCGCTCCGCCACCTCCGCCCTGCGGATCGGCAGAAACTCTTCTCCGAAGATATTCCCCAGATGCGGACCGCCGAGGGGCGGTGGTTTGAGGCGATCGTCTACGAGATGATCCTCGACCTCTCGATGCAGTCTGACCTCATCCGGTCGGTGGTGAAGCGTGGAGCCGATGCACCCGGGAGGCCGAAACGTGCTCAGCTCGGCCAGAACGGTATCTTTTACTCAAATATCGGCGACATCAAGATCCGGGGGAACGGGCAGGACCTTGCCGAGGTCGATCTGGTGCTCGTCGATCATACCGGGGCGTTCGCGTTCGGGGAGATCATCACCTCCCCGGCGGACTTAAAAGAGCTCGAGGAGGAGATTCACTATAAAAAGCGCCTCTTCGGCTACCTCTACGGCCAGGCCAACGTGCCGTTCCTGCTGATCTCCTCCGTCGATATCTCCCGCACCGCCGTGGTGCGGCGGCTTATGAAGGAGCCCGACAACGTCCTTCTGACCACCCCGACCTGCGAGGATCTCAAGGCACTCATCAAACCGCGTGATCTCCGGAAGGTTCCGTCGAAGCAGCAGGTCAAAAACCCGAAGATGATCTCGATCAGCGAGATCGAACCGCGCCGGCCGTTCGACTACAAGGAACTGCACGACGAACGGCTCCAGAGCATCATCCAGGCCGTAACCGGGAACGGCGGTATCGAGGCGCTCAGGACACCCGACGAGATCCCCCCTATCGTCAAGAAGATCCTCCTCGGCGGGCTGTATCCCTCCGCCGTCAAGATGCTCGATCAGCATCACCCGATCAAGATCAAGGGAAAGGGATACGACCCGGAAGCGATCGCGAAACAGTTCTCGAAAGTTATCCTGGCGGTCAATCTCCCGGAGTATAAGCCGATCATCTATCTGCGGGCGAGAGACAAGCGGGAGTATCTCAAGATGGTGCCGGACAAGTCCGGCGGGTTCAAGTTCGAGAGCCGCCGCACGCCGCATATGGCCGGTTTCTTCCTCTGGCTCGAGTCTACGCGGCCGTCGATCGGGGCGGAACTGACAAAGTCGCTCCTCGACACCTTCACCGTCATGCAGAAGAACCCCTGATCCTCTGCTCTTCTCCTCGATAGGCCCGTCTGCCCGGCAAAACCGTATGATACTTATAACTCCCCGTAGCAGTACGGGTGTCGGCGGGACCGCCACGGCGCCCCGGTGAAAGGAGTGAATCAGGTATGGTAGCGTTGCCCGGGATGAAAGGACTGGCCGAGTTCGCCCTCGTGGCTCTCGCCTCGGTTATTGCTATCATGAACCCGGCGACGACGACGGCGGTATCGACGGCGCTCCTCGAGGATATGCGGGAGCCCGAGCGCCGGATGGTGATCTTTCAGTCGGTGAAGATATCGCTGTTCGTCCTGCTCTTCTTCGCGTTCACGGGAGGGTTTCTCTTCTCCGTCTTCTCGTTCACCGTCCCGGCGTTCCGGATTGCGGGCGGCATCCTGCTCCAGCTTGCGGCGGTCGTCGGAGCCGTCCTCGTCGCCCTTGCCCTCTCCTACGTGGGGATGCTGTACGGGCCGCATATAGTGAGTAACCTGTGATCGGAGGAAAAGAGGTCGTACATGGATCTGCAGATACTTATCATCCAGATGCTCCAGAGCCTCTCCCCCTCGCTCGACGCACCTATGCGCCTCTTCTCCTTCCTCGGCCAGCCTGAGTTCTACCTGCTGCTCATCCCTTTCTTCTACTGGTGCCGCGACCCCCGCCTCGGGTTCCGCCTCGGCATCCTCCTCGGGCTCAGCGGGGGCGTGAACGATGTACTCAAGACGGTATTCCACATGCCCCGCCCGTACTGGGTCAGCCCCGAGGTCGCGGCACTGAACAGTTACCCCTCCTTCGGCCTTCCGTCGGCGCATGCCCAGGGAGCCGTCACGTTCTGGGGGTATCTCGCCGCCAATATCCGGCGGCGGTGGTTCTCGCTCTTCGCCGCCGTCCTCGTTATCCTGATCGGGGTTTCGCGGATCTACGAAGGCGTGCACTACCCGATGGATACCGTGGCCGGGTGGCTGGTCGGCCTCGCCGTCCTCGCTGTCTTCCTCCGCCTCGAAGATCCGGTCGGCTTGCGGCTCGCAAGACTGACGGTTCCCCGGCAGGTGCTGCTGGCGTTTGCAGCATCCCTCGTCCTGCTCGCCTTCTCGGGTCTCGCTCTCGCCGCCCTCGGTGACTGGCAGGTTCCCGAGGCGTGGAAGGCCGGAGCGCTCGAGCGCTCGGGAGAGCCGATCGATCCGCTCTTCCCCCGGGACAGTATCGTCGCGGCAGGGCTGCTTTTCGGGTTTGCGGCGGGCGGTGCGGCACAGGCGCGTACGGGGAGCATGTGCGCCGTAGAACGCCGCCCCGGCCCTCTGCTTGCACGATACGCCGTCGGCATCGGCGTGACCGGTGTGATCTGGTACGTCTTCGGCCTCGCCATCCCGGGAGGCGAGAGCCTGGCAGCGTACGTCCTCATATATCTCCGGGCGGCAACGGCCGCCGCCTGGGTGTCGTTCGGCGCTCCCGAACTCTTCACCCGCATGAACCTGGCCGGGAGCGTGCACGATGAAACTCGATAAAAACGAACGGGGACTGACCGTCCTCGAAGGGATCATTCTTCTGGCCGTCGCGGTGCTTGTCGTCGCGATGGCTGTGCAGCACCTGACCGCACCACCGGCCGTTCCCGGCGGCATGGTCGTCTCCGCGCTCGATGAGACGGGCGGGACGCTGGTCGTCGTCGGCGATGTCTACGGCTACGCGCTCGCGAGCGGGAGCGTCGGCGACGCGGTGCTCTCCTGCGTTCGTCCCGACCCCGGCAGAATGGGTTCGGTTTCGGTGACGGTCGGCCTTCTCGTCGGGGATATGGGTGCAGTCGATATGGAGCGGGCAAAGGTGACCTTCTCCGCGAAGAACGACGTAGAACTCCTGCAGATGACGACCGAAGTTCCGGTTCGCCCGCAGAACTGGACGATCCTCAACAAGTTCCACAGGATCCCCGGTAAAACGGCGGACGGCGACGCCCTGCTCGAACCCGGCGAACAGTTCGAACTCCTGATATATCCTGCCCGCCCGCTCGCACCCTACGACCGGTTCGTCGTCACTATCGCTCCCGTAGAGAGCGTCCCGCTCGCGGTCTCGCGCACCGTGCCGCCCGGGATCACGAAGGTAATGGATCTCGGGTGACCTCCGCCCCACGACATTTTTATACGCAGGCACCTATTCTCGATCATGCTTGCGGAAGGTATCGCTCTTGGCTGGGTTCTGATCGTGCTCGGAGCGGTCTTGCTGCTGATTGAGGTCTACCAGCCGGGCTTTTTTATCGCCGTCCCCGCAACGGTGCTGATCATCCTCGGGATCCTGCTGCTGCTCGGCGTCGATATCCTAAGCTCGGTCCTGGGTCTCGTCATCGGGGTCGTTGCCGCCATCGCTACAGCGCTCATCACGGTCTGGGCCTACGGCAGACTGACGCCGGATCGGATGCCGACGACGATCAGCCGCGACTCTCTGGCGGGAAAGGAAGGGATGGTCGTGCGGACGGTGGACGAGGAGACGATCGCCGGCAAGGTGACGATCGGGAGCAGCGAGTGGAGCGCCCGGTCGGTGCGCGGAACCATCCCGGTAGGGAAAAGAGTTATCGTCGTCCGATCCGAGGGAGTGCATATCGTCGTTGAGGAGAAGGAGAGCATATGATTCCGACTGAAGGACTCTTCCCGGTAACCGGGATAATCACCATCTTCCTGATCATCGTCATCATCGTCATCTTCGCGCAGGGTGTGGTGATCGTGCAGCCGTACCAGCAGGGTCTCGAGATCCGGCTCGGTCAGTACATCGGCAGAATGAACCCCGGTTTCCGGTGGGTTATCCCGCTCGTCACCGTGGTCGAGAAGCTCGACCTCCGCACCGAGGTGATGGATGTCCCGTCGCAGGAGGTGATCACCAAGGACAACTCGCCGACGAACGTCGACGCGATCGTCTACGTGCGGGTGATAGACCCGGAGAAGGCGTTTTTCGAGGTGATGAACTACCGGTCGGCGACGGTTGCCCTCGCCCAGACGAGCCTGCGCGGCATCATCGGGGATATGGAGCTTGACGAGGTGCTCTATAACCGTGACGTCATCAACGCACGCCTGCGGGATATCCTCGACCGCGAGACGGACGCCTGGGGCGTGAAGGTCGAGCGGGTCGAGATAAAAGAGGTCGACCCCGTCGGTGCCGTCAAGCAGGCGATGACCGAGCAGACCGCCGCCGAGCGCGAGCGGAGAGCGGCGATCCTCCGTGCCGACGGCGAGAAGCGTTCCGCCATTCTGCGGGCTGAGGGAAGTCGTCAGAGCATCATCCTCGAGGCCGAGGGCGAGCGGCAGAGCAAGATCCTGCGTGCCGAGGGCGACCGCCTGAGCACGATCCTCCGGGCGCAGGGAGAGGCGCAGGGGCTGCGGATCATCTCGGTCGGTGCAAAGCCGCTCGACCGGCGGGCGATCACCGTCCTCTCGCTTGATGCGCTCAAGATGATGGCCGACGGGCAGGCGACGAAGATAATCTTCCCGTTCGAGCTCTCGAGCCTCGTCAAGCAGGTTTCGTCGTATCTCGGCGCCACGGAAGAGATGCCGGAGGTGACGGAAGGGGCGGCGATAGCCGACGAGAGCATCCTCGGCGAGCTGCCGAAAGAGGAGGAGATCGAGGGCGTGAAGGAGGCGGCGAAGGGTATCGAGACGGATCTCACCACGGAGCTATCGCGGCCGGCGCCTGCTCAGGTTAGAAAAACAGGGGAAGAGGGGCAGATCTAAAAGAGGTGCAGGAGGTAGGGGAGCGCGATCAGCGAGATGAGCATCAGGAACATCGCCCAGCTGACGCTGCTCACCACCGGGTTCGTGAACCGGGAGAGGCCGCGCCACGACAGGACGCGCTCGACCCCTTCGCGCATGATATAGCCGCCGTCGAGCGGAACCATCGGGATGGCGTTGAAGATACCGACGTTGATGTTGATCCAGCCCACCCAGAAGAGGAGCTGGACGACCTCCCAGAACGCCGGGAACGGCGTCTGGTAGTACGCCTGGTCGGGCGTATCGAAGGCGAGGATCCGGAGCATCTGGCCGCCGTAGCTCGTATCGAAGGGAACGGTCAGGATCTGGAGAAAGCCGAGGGGGCTTGCGAGCCCCTCTATCGTCTGCATCACGGCGGGGGCGTCGTAGTAGTAGATCCCCATGAACCCTGTGGGATTCTCTCCAAACTCCTCCGGCCACTCTGCGAGGGTGAGCGTGTACTGCTGCTCGGTTCCGTCCTCTGCTGCGGTCAGCGTAACCTGATCGCCGGGCTGTGTGCCGGCGAGGACGCGGGAGATATCCTCACGGTTCGCGACGTCGATCCCGTTGACCCCGGTGACGATCGAACCCGGTGGAACACCGGCGATCGCGGCGGGGTAGTCCTGGTAGACCCCCTGGATCACCGGCGTCTCCGCAGGCACGGCAAGCCCTGCGACGGCGATCATCAGGAGCAGGGAGATGACCCCGATGACGATGTTGTTTGTGATTCCGGCGCCGAACATACGTGCTTTCGGAAGACCCCGGGTCTTCTCGAGATCCTCCTCGTCGGGTTCGACGAAGAACCCGATCGGAATGACGGCGATGAGCGCTCCAACGCTTTTTACCCTGATATTCTCGACGCGGCAGAGGATCGCGTGGCCGAACTCGTGGATGGCGATCGTGAGGATGAAGGCGATCCAGACGGCGAAGGTCGAGGGAACGAACTCGTTGATCCCCGGCAGGAGCAGGATATTCTGCGGTTCGTAGATCCCGATCGGCTCGGGCTGCAGGATGAGGGTGATCTGAACCGAGAGGAAGAGCATGAGCGAGATGAAGATCGAGACCAGCACGACCATCCCGACGCCGAACGTCCCGTATACCCGGAGCAGCGGAGTTGCCCGCCTGAAGATGTCGAAGAACCCGACGTTTGAACTCTTGACGGCCATGATCGGGCCATAAAAGGAGATACGGTCCGCAAACAGCCCTCTCCGGCGTATGTATCCGGCTATCAGAAGGTAGGCGGCGAGGAGAAAAATGAGTATCTGCAACCAGCTCATCATATAATCTAGGCATGGGTGCGCCTTAAGCCTTGCCGGAAGTTTCGGCGCTGCACCGCCCTATCTTTCAGAACTCGACGATACTTCTCTGATAGAGGTTCGTCACCGTCTTCCAGGTCTTCCGGGCACAAGCGGGAGGCAGGCCGTGCAGTTTCATATACTCCCGGAGAAACCGTATCGTCTTTGGATCCGACGGGTACCCGCTGCCGATATCGCCGTACTCGACCGCGAGATCCCGGAGTGCCCGGTCGCGAGTGACCTTGGCGACGATGCTCGCCGCCCCGACGATCTTGTGCACGGAGTCGGCATGATGCTCGGCGACGATACGGCAGGGGAAATTGAGGTGCCCGCCGACCGTCCGGCCGAACCGCTCCGCGTTCACGTCGCAGGCATCGAGGTATGCGCAGTCGGGGTGAAGGCCGGTGAGCGCCTCGGCGTGGAGCTCGGCGACGCATGCGTTCATGCTCATCCTGCTTCTGGTCTCGTCGATCTCTGCGGCGTCGATGGTGATGACGGCGACGGCGAAATCCCTGACGATAACCTCGTACAGGCGCTCCCGCTGCTTTGCCGTAAGCCCTTTCGAGTCCCTGACGGGAAGCGCGTCCAGATCATCGAGCGATCCGCACCCGACCGCCGCGACGACCATCGGGCCGAGCACCGAGCCCTTTCCCGCTTCGTCCACCCCGCATATCACAGTATACAGACATTTCTTTCGGAAGGTATTTTAATGCTCATGATGGAATCGAGATGGAATGTACACCATCATCGTTGGCCTCGGCGGCATCGGGCGGAACCTCACGGCGATTGCGGTCGAAGCCGGTGACAGCGTGGTCGTCATCGATCAGGACGAGGCACGCGCCAGCGACACCCTCGAGCACTACGATGTCCTCGCCATCACCGGAAACGCCACCGACAAATCGGTCCTCGAGGATGCGGGGATCGAGCGGGCGGATGCGCTCGTCGCCACGACGAGCGACGATGCGGTGAACCTGATGACCTGCTGGCTTGCGAAACGCTACAACGTCATGAACGTCGTCTCCATCGTCAACCAGAAGGCGCACTCCGAACTCTTCAAGGAGGTCGGCGTGAAGATCAGCGAGAACCCCGACGAGCTCGTGGCCACCCGGATGTACTACTGGGCGAAGAACCCGAACATGCAGCAGCTCGCGTCCATCCCCGGCGGTACGATCTTCGAGATCGTCGCGGAGGAGGGAGCGCCGATCGTCGACCACGAGATCCGCGAGCTCGACGTCCGTGATTTCGTCTTCATTGCCATCCGGCGTGCCGGAGGCGACCTTATCATCCCGAGCGGCACGGTCAGGATCCGGCCCGGGGACAACATTACGGTATTTACGAAAAAAGATGCCGAGAATGAGACGCTGAAACTGCTGAACAAGCAGCTCAAGCGCTCAGGCGATTGAGTTTTTGAGTGCCCGGAGTTCGAGGAGCATCTTCGGGTTGCGCTTTATCAGTTCCATGATGAGCGTCGAGACCTTGAACTCCTCCATATTGATATTGGCGAGCGATCCGGCAAGGTCGTTGAGTTTTGCGTCGTCGAGCGTGATGAAGTAGTCCTTGACTTTGTAGTTCCGCT
The DNA here is from genome assembly GCF_004102725.1 of Methanoculleus taiwanensis. NCBI lineage: Archaea > Methanobacteriati > Methanobacteriota > Methanomicrobia > Methanomicrobiales > Methanomicrobiaceae > Methanoculleus > Methanoculleus taiwanensis. Next base: position 661,606 of record NZ_LHQS01000001.1, read on the forward strand.
CAAGCGTCTTGCCCATGTAGGATGCACGCCACGCCTCGTCGTACTTCATCAGGGCGTCCTTTGTGCAGGTACCCGCCGATACGCACTCTGAGCCGACCTGACCCGCCATTCTGCCGGTGAACATTGCGTTGAAGATACCGCCGCCGGTGATCGGGTCGACGACCCGCGCCGCATCGCCGGCCACCATGAGGCCGTCGGCCACCGTGCACGGGAGCGGTCTGCAGATCGAGACGCCGCCGACAATATGCTCGATGATCTTGCCGCCGGGGAAATGCTCGGCGACGAACCGATCGAGGTAGTCGCGTGCTCTCGTTCCGTCCCTGCTCTGCCGTCCCGAGATGCCGATACCGACGTTTGCCGTCCGGTCGCCCTTTGGGAAGACCCAGAGGTAGCCTTCGGGGGCGATCTCCCTGCCGAGATAGAAGTCCGTGGATACGGGGTCGATCGGGATATCGGTCATGAGGTACTGGACGCAGCTCATCATCTCGCCGAGCGGCACAGTGGTATTGAGCCCTGCCCAGCGTGCGAACTTGGACTCCACGCCGTCGGCGGCGATGACGAGATCCGCCGAGACGTCCATCGCTTTACCGGCGGAGATGACCTTTGCGCCCTTGACGGCACCGTTCTCCATGATCGGGGCGACTGCACGGGTCTTGACGAAGACGTCCGAGCCTGCTTCGGCGGCACGCCAGACGAGTTCGCGGTCGAAGACCTTCCGGTCGAGGATGTACCCCACCTCGTTGCCGGCACGGCTCTGGTCGAGGCTGATGGTGGCGCCGTTCGGCGCGATGATCCTGGCGCGCTGGAGATCCGCTGATATCCAGCGTTCATCGGGCTCGATGAACTCTTTTAAGAGTTCCTTGCCGATACCTTCGGCGCACCGGACGGGCGTGCCGATCGCCGGCCGCTTTTCGATGAGGCAGACCGAGTGCCCGGCCTCGGCGGCTGTCTTTGCCGCGAGCGCCCCGGCCGGCCCGCCGCCGACGACGAGGATATCGTAGTTACTCTTCATGGACAACCTCCAGAGCGCCGAGCGGGCAAGCCCGTGCACAGATGCCGCAGGAGATGCAGTCTCCTTCGAGGTTGAGGTAGGCGTCGATCAGCTCGAGCGCACCCTCGGGGCAGACTGCAACGCAGCAACCGCAGTATCCACATATATCTCGGTTTATGGTGAGCATCGGTATCATGTTGTTGTTGCACTTCCAAAAACTTTTACTTTGATTATCGGATGGACGTGGTTTCCGTATCCCCATACGTCGTCCTCCGGCGCCGTCTGCGTGAAGGAAAAACCGGCGCCGGAAGGTGTGATGGCGGTATCCCCGGCGGATCAGTAGACATATTAGCTTCGGCGTTCCATAATTCAAAGAATTAATCGTTAACTCAAGTTTAATTTATCTTACGCAAGGGATGCTATGGGATTGAAGGGAGGACCTACGCAGGATGAGGTTATGGCCGTTTCCCTCCGGAAACTCGGAATCCGGGCGGGGGATCGGATCGCCGATATCGGATGCGGGACAGGAAAAGTCTCGATCGCCGCATCTCTGGTGGCGGGACGGGTCTATGCGGTCGACCGGAGGGCAGAAGCGATCGCCTACGCGAGGCAGGCGGCAGCAGAGGCCGGTGCCGTGAATATCGACTTTTTTGAGGGTGATGCGGTCGAGTTCCTTGCGGGGATCGACCGGCTCGACTGCGCCTTTGTCGGGGGCTCCCGTCGCCTCCCCGAGGTGCTCGATCTCCTCTCCGAGAAGGTGAGTGGAACGATCGTGGTGAACGCCGTTATGGTGGAGACGCTCGCGGAAGCGATCTGCAGCATGAAGCGGCTCGGGATCTTCCGTGAAGCCGTCCACCTGCAGGTGTCCCGGTCGGCGGAGATCGCCGGCGGCGTGATGTTCAAGCCGCAGAATCCCGTCTATATCATCGTCGGAGGCGATGCGGCGTGCTCGTAGGCGTGGGGCTCGGGCCCGGGGATCCGGAACTCCTTACCCTGCGTGCGGTGCGCCGGCTCCGGGAGGCGGATACGGTCTTCGTCCCGGGGAAGCTCGCGTACGAACTCGTCCGGCCGTACCGTGACGACGCGGAGATCCTGGAGTTTCCGATGACTAGCGACGAAGCGTATATTCTCGAGTGTATGGAGAGGAACGCCGACCGGATCGCCCCTGCGGCGGAGAAGGGGCTTGCCGTCTTTGGGATCATCGGCGATCCGAATTTCTACTCGACCTTCTCCCGCCTCTGCGGGATGATCGCGGAAAAGCATCCCGATATCGAGTTCTCCACCGATCCCGGAATCAGCTCGATAACCGCTTTTGCGTCGGTGGCGGGCGTCCCGGTGGCGGGCGGTTTTATCGTCTCCGACGGGCCGGAACCCGGTTCCCGGATATTCATGAAGGTTCGGAAACCCGCGGCGATGGCCGAAGAGCTCCGCCGGGACGGGTATACCGAGTTCGTTCTCGTCGAGCGGATGTTCATGGACGGGCAGCGGGTCTACCGCTCGAACGATCTCCCCGAGACGAGCGACTACTTCAGCATTATGTTCGCGAGGCGATTGCATGGCTAAGATATACATCGTCGGTGCCGGCCCTGGAGCCCCCGACCTTATTACGGTGCGGGGGATGCGCCTCCTCGAGGAGGCGGACGTCCTGATCTACGCGGGTTCGCTCGTGAACCCGGAACTCGTGGAGCGGTCGGGTGCACCCGTCAAGCTCGACAGCTGGGGTATGACCCTCGACGAACTCGTCGACGCCATGGTGGAGCATGCGGCTGCCGGAAAACGGGTCGTCCGGCTCCACTCGGGAGATCCGGCGCTCTACGGCGCGATCGTCGAGCAGATGGCGAGGCTCGCCGCCCGGGGTGTCGAGGCCGAAATCGTCCCCGGCGTCTCCTCGCTCTTCGCTGCGGCGGCGGCGCTCAAGACGCAGTTCACCCTCCGCGACGTCTCGGAGAACCTGATCGTCGCCCGGCCGGCAGGCGCCACCCTTGAAGCGGATCAGATCCGGGAGCTCTCCCGGCACGGATCGACGATGGTGGTCTTCCTCGGGACCGAGAAGATGGAAGAGGTGCTCGCGAAGGTGGAGTATCCTCCCGAGACACCTGCGGCGGTCGTCTACCACGCCTCGTGGCCTGACCAAAAGATCGTCCGCGGAACGGTCGGGGATATCGCCGAAAAAGCCCGCAGCGCCGGTATCGAGCGGACAGCCCTCATCGTCATCGGCAGGGTCGTCGATCCCGCCACCTCGGGATTCGGGAGGTCGGTCCTCTACTCATGACCGATACGGTCGTCATTGCGCTCAACCGTTTCGAAGATGCCGCCCGCCGGATTGCAGAAGCTCTCCCGGCTGATTGCATGCTGTACAGCCCCGATGCGTTCGAATCGGCTTTTGGCCGCTATAAGCGGATCGTCGCCGTGATGTCCGCCGGGATCGCGGTGCGGCAGATCGCGCCGCTCATCGCCGACAAATGGCGCGATCCTGCGGTCGTTGTCGTCAGCCCGGATCTCCGCTACGCCGTCCCGATTCTCGGCGGCCACCACGGCGGCAACGATCTTGCCCGTGCGCTCGCAGAGCTCGGTATCGAGCCTGTGATCACCACCGCCACCGAGGTCTTCGGGCGGGAGTCGGTGGAGGGGATTGCAGAGCGAGCCTCCTGCGACATCGTGAACCGGAACTCGACCCGCATGGTTAATGCAGCGTTCCTTGACGCCGATATCCCGCTCTACGCGGTCACCGGGCCCGGGATCGTGGTCGCGGCGCCCGGTGTCTCCTTCCTCGTCCGGGCGGGGGAGTACGTCGTCGGCGTCGGGTGCCGGAAGGGCGCCTCTGCCGGTGCGGTTACCGCGGCGGTGCAGGAAGCGCTCCGCTCGATCGGCATAACCCCCGATGAGGTCCTCGTCTACGCGACGACGGTCAAGAAGCGAAACGAGGCCGGCCTTCTGAAGGCCGTCGATGATCTTGGCGGGAATCTGGTATTCGTCGACGATATGACGATCAACGCTGAGACGGGTATCGGCCCCTCGCGGGCGTCGCTCATCGGGCTTGCCGGGGTTGCCGAACCGTGCGCCCTCGCCGTCTCGAAGCGAAGAGAACTGATACTGGAAAAACAGATATATGGAAGTGTTACCGTTGCAGTCGCACGATAAGAAAGAAGGCCGGCTCTCCATCGTCAGCACGGGGCCCGGAAACCTGCAGCAGATGACGCCTCGTGCTCTTCGGGCGATAGCGGAGTCCGATTACGTCATCGGAAACGCCTTTTACCTCGATCTCGTCGAGCCGCTGCTCTCCGGGAAAGAGGTCATCAGAAGTTCGATGGGCAGGGAGGTCGAGCGGGCGAAGAAGGCGCTCGAGCTTGCGGAGAACCATGTCGTTTCCATGGTGAGCGGCGGGGATGCCGGGGTCTACGGCATGGCGAGCATCGTCCTCGAGGTCGTCGAGCGGTCGGGTTCGCCCGTCGCCGTCGAGGTTATCCCCGGCGTGACCGCGGCGCTCTCCGCAGCTTCGCGGCTCGGATCGCCGCTCTCCGGTGACTACGTGACGATCAGCCTCTCCGACCTGCTCACCCCCTGGGAGGTCATCGAAAAAAGGCTCGACCTCGCGTTCCGGATGGGCGTGCCGGTCGCCGTTTACAACCCCCGGAGCAACGGCCGGCCCGACAACCTCGCGAAGGCCATCTCGATTGCCGGGCGGCACCTCGCCCCGGCGACTCCGGTCGGTGTGGTGAAGGACGCTTTCCGGAAGAGTGAAGAGTCCCTGGTGACCACGCTGGAAGAGTTCCCGGACCGGTTTGATTTTGTGGATATGCACTCGATCGTCATTATCGGTGGCGAAGAGAGCAGATTGTGGAGGATGGGTCAGGATGTCAGAGGAATTATCACCCCGCGGGGCTACCACCGGAAATACGTATACTGATCTCGGTGCAACCACCCGCGAGGCGTACGAGATATCGGTCAAGAGCCGCACGCTCGCCCGGAGCACGGTCGGGAACGAGACGCCCGAAGACCGTATCCGGCAGCGGGTCTCGGTCGCGGTCGGAGACTTTGCGATGGCGGATCTCATGCGGTTCGTCGATGACCCCATTGGAGCAGGCGTGCGTGCGCTCTCGGAGAACGCCGTCATCATTACGGATATCCGGATGGTGCAGGTCGGCATCCTGAAGAAGGGGCATAGAAGCCCCGTCATCTGCGCGCTCGACTACGGTGAGGATATTGCACGGGAACGCGGGATCACCCGGACGTCCGCCGGTTTCCTCGCCCTGCGGGATCGCCTGCCGGGCGCGATCGTCGTCATCGGGAACGCTCCGTCGGCGCTCCTTGCTATCGCGGATATGATCCGCGAGGGTATCCGTCCGGCGCTCATCGTCGGCACCCCGGTCGGGTTCGTCAATGCGGCGGAGTCGAAGGAGGAGCTCCGGCAGATCGCTATCCCCTCGGTCTCGAACGAAGGCACCCGGGGCGGGACGCCGGTGGCGGTTGCCGCGATGAACGAGATTATTACCATCCACGCCGAGCGTGACCGTGATGAAAGATCCGGTGACTGATTTTTCATACCCCGATACCTGGGTCGCGGCCTGCAGCGAGCCCGATAAACTGCCCCTTGTTAAGCAGGGGCTCTGTATCCTCACCTCGTCAGGGGCGGTGCTCCGCCGGGGCTACACGACCGGCACGACCGCAGCGGCAGCATGCAAGGCGGCGGTTCTCTCTCTTGCGCGGACCGATGTCGCAGAGGTCGAGGTCACCCTTCCCTGCAGCCTCACCGTGACCGTTCCTGTCGACGCCTACCGGGGCACCGCATCCTGCTTCAAAGATGCCGGCGACTATCCCGGCGACGTGACCGCGGGGCTCGAGTTCTCCGCCCACGCGATGCCGGGTTCGTCGGGTATTCACTTCGTTCCCGGTGAAGGGATCGGCAGTTTCTCCCGGGAGACGCCCCGGCATGCCGTGGGCGAGCCTGCGATCAGCGGGCCGGCGATGGCGTGCATCGAGCGCTCGATCCGCGAGGCGCTCGACGAGACCGACCTTGCCGGGGCGACGATCATCCTGAGCATCCCGCGCGGGGCGGAGACGGCGCAGCTGACGCTCAACCCCCGGCTCGGCATCTTCGGGGGCATCTCCATCCTCGGGTCGACCGGCCTCGTCGAGCCCTGGGACGACCACCTCGAGGAGACGGTGCTCGACCGGGTCGCCCGGTCGGAACGGGTCGTGCTGACGACCGGCAGGCTCGGCCTCCGGTACTCGCGGCTCTTCTTCCCGGACTACGAGGTCGTGCTGGTAGGAAGCAGGATCCGCGAAGCACTCGCCTCTGCCCGGGGGGAGGTCGTCCTCTGCGGCCTTCCCGGTCTGATCATGAAGTTCGTCAACCCGGGTATCCTCGCGGGAACCGGTTACGCAACGGTCGAAGAACTCTCGCTCTCGGACGGGTGGCACGAGGTCGTAGAGCGCGAACTTGCCGATTTCTCCCGACGTCACCCGGACGTCCGGGTGGTCATCGTCGACCGGGACGGCAGGATCATCGGGGAGAGCGCATGAAGATCGTCGGGACGGGCTGCGGGCCGGGCATGCTCACCGAGGCGGCTATCGCGGTTCTCGGGGAAGCACGGCTCATCTACGGCTCCGACCGCGCTATCGCCCTTGCCCGTTCCCACATCCCGGAGGACTGCGAGGTGCGGACGATCACCGACTACAAAAGGCTCCGTGAACTCCCCGCCCATGCCGTCGTCCTCTCGACGGGCGACCCCATGCTCGCGGGGCTCGGCTATCTCCCGGGCGAGGTGGTGCCCGGCATCTCCTCGCTTCAGGTTGCCTTCGCCCGTCTTCGCCTTCCCCTCACCCGGGCGGCGGCCGTCGCCGCCCACGGCCGCGACCACGCCCACGCCGTCGAGACGGCGGGGCGCGAGGTGAACCGCGGGAAGATCGTCTTCCTCATCGCCGACCCGGCCTTCTCCCTTGCGGAACTGGTGCGGGCGCTCCCCCCCGCGACGAAGATCGCCGTCTGCGAGAACCTCGGCTACCCCGACGAACGGATCGCCCTCGGCACGGCGGCAGAGCCTCCGGAGTGCACGGCGGAGCTCTATGTCGTGGTTGCCGGAGACTTCTAAGCGGGTTTCTTCTGCCGCACCTCATCGTCGATCGCCCGGAGGGTGAGCCAGTGATAGAACTGCTGCTGCCAGTAGTTCGTATCGACGCTTCTTTTCGCCTCCCGCTCTTTCGTAAACCCCGCAAACCCCTCCGGCGGGAGCCAGCGGTCCGCGAGCGGCACCATATCGTCGGCAGGCTGGCCGACGGCGTGGAGGAGCTCGTGCCAGATGCGGAGAGCAACGAGTTCAGGACGCGTGAGTTCTCCGCTCATCACCTTGATCGCCGCACGGAGACGGAACGCCCCGCCGGCCGCCCGTGCGGCAAGGCCGTCGCCGCTGAAGATATAGGCGACGCCCTCGTGCATCGGGAACGGAAAGTCCGACCAGTTCGGATCGTTCGGCCAGTAGTAGGCGAATTCCGGTCTTCCCGGCCTGACGGTCAGCCGGAAGAATGCGGGGATGACCCCGAGCCACGGTGCGATAGCCGCGCCGAGCCGGTCGGTCTCGAAGTATACGTCAAGTGCGGGCATTCCCGTGGCATCACCCGCAGAGGTAGTGTAGGTATCGGTGACGCTCGAGGAGATCCGTATTCTTCCCGGATGCACGGACTCCGGCAGGAATCGGAACGCATTAATCCGGCCGGATACCGTGTTCCGATAGTAACGGGGCTCATGCCGTGCCGCCCTGCTACTGTGCGAGGTGTTTTTACTATGAGAAATACGCATCTGCCGCTTCTGGTGATCTGTGCCGTCTGCTGCATCTTCTGCTCGGGCTGTATCATGTCGTCGTCATCGCCGGCGGAGGGAAATGCCGGTGTCCCTCCTGCATCCTCGTTTTTTCTCCCCCTGGCGCTCAGAGATGCTTGCGCAGGAACGCCCGTATCTTCTCGGACTCGATCCAGCCGCGGTCGAGCTCGGTGACGATGCCGTCGATGGCCATCGCCTGCTCGATGATCCGTGCGGAGGAGGGCGTCTCCTCAAGATCGGCCATCCCCACGATAACCTGGAGCGGGTTTCTGATGTGGTCGTTTAAAATAGCGAACTGCTCCATGTTTTTGTCTATCTGCTCGTAGGCCTTCGTCTTCTCGGCTTCGAGCGCGGTGCGCTCTTTGATCTCTTCCCTGAGCCGTTCGGTGGCCGCTTGCAGGTCGGCAGTTCGCTCGGCAACCCTTTTTTCGAGTTCTTCTTCGGCCTGCTTGCGCTCGGTGATGTCGATAAAACTCTCGAGGAGATACTCCTCTCCCTTCAGGTGGACGGGCACGACGGTCTTCAGGATAGGGAGCCTCGTTCCGTGCGCCGTTATGAGCGCCCGCTCGGCGTTATCGATCCGCTGTCCGGCGTCGGTGATCGGGCAGTTCCCCCGCTGCTGCGGACAGATGTACCGGTGGCACTCTTTTCCGAGCATCTCTGCACGCGACGCCCCGATCATCCGGAGTGCTGCGGGGTTTGCGTCGGCAATGAGGTGCGTCTTCGGATCGATGACGACGATTCCCGCCTGGATGGACGCGAGGATCGTCTCGAGGTACTGCCGGCTCTCTCTCAGGTCTTCCTCGGCACGTCTCCGTTCGTCGATCTCGGTCTTCAGGTGGGTGTTCACCGCTGAGAGTTCGCTCGTCCGGTCTCTGACGAGGTCTTCGAGGTGAAGCCTGTACTGCTCGAGCTGCTTTTCAGCCCTTCTCCGTTCGGTGATGTCGCGGGCCACGACGAGTTCCGCCCGCCGCCCGTCCAGGGTGATATCCCGGGAGATCGCCTCGACCGGAATCGGCGTGCCGTCCTTCCCCCTTATCTCGGCAGCATACAGTCCGGGGCTCGCCGAACCGGCGGTTGTGTCCCGGTCGATAAGTGCGGATGCCGGCAGACCGAGCAGTTCCTCCCGGAGGTACCCGAGCCTGCTGCACGCATGGTCGCACGCCTCGAGGATCTTCCCGGGGCTGCCGTCGTCGCCGACGGTGTAGACCAGCGTAAGATCGCTTCCGGTGTTGAAGAGGAGGCGGTAGCGGTCGTTGCTCTCCTCAAGGGCGTGCAGCATGCCGTTGATTGCGCCGGCAAGCCCCGCGATCTCGTCGTCGCCCGTCTCCGGGAGACGGGAGGCGAACGCCCCCGAGGTTCCTATCGCCGTGACGTCGGCATGCAGGGATGCCACCCGGGAGAGGATACTCTCCTTCAGGAGAAGGACGGATGCAATCCCGAATACCACCCCGGCTGCCAGCAGTGCGAAGAAGAGGTAGGTGATGGCAGCAAGACCCTGCTGGTAGATCGTCCTCGGCGCGTCCACACGCAGAACCGCAGCAGGCGTTCCGGAGAGATCGGTGAGCGTGGTGTACCCGCTGATGGTTTTGTCGTCCACCGGAAGCACGGCGACGCCCCCCGCCTCATGCAGGGCTGCATTCATGTCTCCGTCCGGGTCGAGAAGGGCGATCGAGAGCTGCGTCGTATCTGCAAGGTGCCTGATCATCGCCGGATCGAGGTACCTCCCCATCAGCAGGGCTCCCCTGACCGGCCCTTCCCCGGCGCTCGTGGTTATCGGCTGCGAAGAGATGAGCATCGGGCCTTCCGGAAGGAGGAGGATGCCGCTGCCGCTGCTCATGGTATGGGGATGGTGGGTAAGGCGCTCTTCAGCGATGATCCGTGCGGCGATCTCGCCCGGGAGGGGGGAGGATGTATCTGAGGAGAGGTCGAACGCCTCTGAAAAGACGATCTGCCCCGAGTTGTTTACAAACAGCATCAGGTTCAGGCCGAGGTTGCTGAATGTCGTATCGACGATATTCGATCCGATATACTCCTCGTTCCGGTCTTCGATGAAGGCGTAGGTATCGTCCCACTGCGCCCAGTCCTCGTTCATCCTGTTTATCGAGGCGATCTCGTTCTCGAGCGCACGCGTCGCCCGCTGCATCTGCTCCTGCATCTCCTGCTCTTCGAGCGACGTATAGCTCTCGAGCAGCAGAACGCCCGACACGAGAGCAAGTGTCCCGAGAAGGCAGGCGAGGGTCAGGGCGATGATAACCAGCGTGCGCGTAAGAATTTTCATTGGATAAGCCCCCGGCGGCCGGTCGCGGCGGTATACCGGTGCCGGAGATCGCCTTTCCACCCTTTCCCGCCCCGCGGCGGCGGGATGAGCCTCTCTCCTTTCACCGGCTGATAATCCTGTACTAGAAATGTTTTCGCAGCATATGAACATTTCAAAATCGTTGCGGAATGACATTTCATGGGATAATGAGTCCTATTCCCGTCCTCGACCGCTCCGTGAGCCGCTGGATCCAGTACCATTGGACGGATCCAGTCGATTTGGCATAAATGCGTGAAAAACCAATCTTACTATTTAGTTACACCGGAACCGTTCATCGATAATTTTCGGTGAAAAATCGAAACCGGGGCTGTTCGACAGGATTGACCGAGAATGCAGTTTATAAAACGCGATCTTGCTCTCAAGGCCATTCCGGCTCCCCTCTCTCCGGCGGTAGTACCGTGTCACGGACGAACCGGAGAAAAGCCCCGCTCCCGAGGATAGAGGCATGGTAGCAGGAGCTCCTGGAACCCGATGGAAGAGGCGGCGCCTCCCGGAGCGGTCGGCGATCCTTCTCCTTCTGGTCTTCCTGGCGGCGGTTCCCCTGCCGGCCGGGGCGGCTGTGATCCCGCCTGAGGATCCGGGCATCAGGGTCGGTGTCTACCATGCTCCTCCCTTCTGCGGTATCGGGGATGATGGAACCGTCTCGGGTTTCGGCATCGATATTCTGGAATACGTCGCAGCGGAGGAGGGATGGCGGATTGTGTATGTTCCCGGCACCTGGCCGGAGTGCATGGCGAGGCTTGAACGGGAAGAGATCGATCTCCTTGCGGCAATAGCGTATACCGAAGAGCGGGATCGACTGTTCGATTTCTCCCGTGAGTCCCTGGTGGTAGACTGGGGGCAGATTGTCTCCCGGCGGGGCGCCGGTTTCTTCTCCGTCGCAGACCTCGACGGAAAAAGGATAGCCGTGCTGGAGGACGATGTCTACTACGCTTCGTTCCGCGAGCTTGCAGACCTCTCCGGTATTCACTGCACCTTCGTCGTCGTCGGCGACTACCGGGCCGTGTTCCGGGCTGTCGACGAAGAGATCGCCGATGCCGGCCTCGTGGGCAGAAGCACCGGCTACCTCTCCGGGATCGGATACGATATTGAAGAGACGCCGATCGTCTGCAGCCCGAAAGAACTCCTCTTTGCCGCTCCTTCGGGGAAGAACTCCGCTCTTCTCGATGATCTCGACCGCCATCTCTCCTTCCTGAAGGCCGATCCGGAATCGGTCTACTACCGGTCGCTCGGGACGTGGCTTGGCGGTGCACCCCGCCAGGTCGTTCCGGAATGGATCGGTGTAGCCGTCGGTTCGGCGCTCCTGCTCGCCGGCTGCTTCTTCGGTGGCTTTCTTCTGCTGCGGCGGGAGGTCGCGCGAAGGACAGAGGAACTCCGGTCGGAGGTCGAGGGGCGGAGGCGTGCCGAGACGGCTTTCGCAGAGAGTGAACGGCGTTTTAAGGCGGCACTGAAGCACTCGCCGGTCTTTGTCTTCCACCAGGACCGGCAGCTCACCTATACCTGGGTATTCAATGCTCCCGGGAACCGGGCTCCCGATACCTTCCTCGGCAGAACCGATGCCGATCTCTTTCTGCCGGAGGATGCCGCTCTCCTTACCCGGCTCAAGCGGCAGGTGCTCGAGAGCGGCAGTGATCTGAAGGCCGAGATACCGGTAACCCTCGACGGGCAGAGGCACCGCTTCTCGCTGACCCTCGAACCCGAGCGCGATCGCGAGGGCGACGTCGGAGGGCTTATCGGCGTCGTCATCGATATCACGGAGAAGGCGCGGCAGGAGGAGCAGATTCGCGAAGCACTCTACCTGATCGACAGGAACTTCGAACAGCTGGCGACGCTCAACGATCATATCCGAAATCCCCTGCAGGTTATCGTCGGCCTTGCGGCCATGACCGAAGGAAGGACGGCCGAGATCATTCTCGCGCAGTCTGAGGAGATCGACGATCTCGTCAGGAAGCTCGACATGGGATGGCTCGAGTCGATGAAGATCCGCGAGTTCCTCGTCCGGCACTACGCTCCTCCGGAGGACGAGTAACCGATTGTCAGGGCATCCGTTCCCGGAGCCGGCGCTGGTGCCGCCGCCACCCGAAGAACGCGCCTGCCGCCCCGAGCACGGCAAGAAGCAGCACGGCGATACCGAGCAGTGGGTTCTGCCGGTAGAGCGTGACGATCAGATCCGTACCGAGGGCGATGGTGAGGCAGGAGCCGATCGATCCTGCCATGACGCAGGCGAAGACCCGCTCTGCATCCATCCCGAGGAGGCGCCCGAGGATCGAACCGTTCATCGCGCCGGTTCCCTGGAACGGGAAGAAGACGAAGAGGAAGAGGCCGACGGTTGAGACGCTCCTGATACCGGGGTGCGCCTCGCTGTACTCGTTCATCACCGCAAGTCCGCGTTTGAGCAGGCGGCCGAGGAGGGGCACTTTCATCGCAAGTTCGAAGTTCCAGGCGATGAAGAGGGCGACCGCGGCATCGAGGGCTACAAAGAGTATGGTGATAAGCCACCACGGCTGCCCGGCGAGGATGGCGAGCGGAATGAGCGACTCCTTTCCGGCAGGCGGGACGAAGTAGGCCGCAGAGACGGTGGTGTAGAGAAGGAACGTTTCGTACGGCTGGCTCAGGTACAGGAGGCCGAGCGCCAGCGGGATGATGGCGAGCGGGAGAACGAACTTCATGGCGGTGAGTGCGACCGGCCCCCGCCCCAGCAGGTAATCCGATGCGGTTTTAACCGATTCTATCATGTCGCTCACCTTCCGTCTTCTCCTGCAGCATCACTGGTGATCACAGAGGTGCGGTCCGACAGGATATAAGGCATACTGCTGGGTCTTTCCGTTATGGGGTAACCTTCAAGCGGAATGGAACGCGAAGAATGGTACGGGACTGACCTGGTATGAAGGCTGAACAATCCGATCCGAAGACTCACCGCCCGGTCGTGGAGATCGGGACACGGGAGAGCGCACTCTGCACCATCTGCAACGTCGGCACCGCGCTCGAGCGGCTGCACGAGGTGCGCAAACATGTGCGGGGCGATCATAAGCGCCGGCTCGACGACGTTGCCGTGGTCCTCCGGGTGGTTGCGCTCGAGGCGCAGGCGATGTATGCTATCTCCGATGAGGAAGCGAGGGCAGCGCTCAGGAGGGAGAGGCCGGGCGGCGGGTAATCCCTGAAAAAAGGAGTGGCTCCGGTCGGTTACGAGGCCGCTTCCTTCGTAACCACGATCCGCCACTCTGTCCCGTGGAGGGCGGCCGTTCCCCAGACGATCTCTTTTCGCACCGGCTCTGTGCTCCCGGTTGCCAGGAACTCGTATCCTCCGGCTCCTTCAGGCTCGGCGGCAACCCGCCGCGCAACCGTCAGCAGGTCTGGATAATCCGCGTAGATCGGATCCGCGAAGGTCATCTTCCCGATCTCGGCCGGATCGGGGTCGTAGAGTACCCGCCCGTCCGTCTGGATGACTGTCACCACGGTGCCGGTGCCGTTCACCGCGGGGACGATGACGTCTGCAAGGAGCAGATCCGGCCTGAACGGAAGAGAGACGCCGCCCAGAATCTCTCCCGAAGGTGAGGCGGCGGGGCGGGCGATGGTAGCGGCGGCGAATCCTTCGACGGTGGTGAAGACGCCGCTCAGCGCCGGTTCTCCTTCTTTCAGGACGCGGACGATATGCGCCTGTTCACTGATATCAACGCCGATACTCTCCCGGTACTCCTCGGGTGCGACCGCCAGGATCCGGCCGTCGGGCCCGAACGTGACGGCATCGACCGCGGCGGGCGAGGAGGCGACGAGGTATTCGAGCACGCCCGCCGTCCCCTCTCCTGTCATACCGGCCGCTCCGAAGTGTCGGGCAGCCTCGGAGACGTTGGCGTCCACGGCCGCGAGCGACGCATCGACCCCGTCTTCGATCCCGGTGAGGAGCGCCCGCATCCCGTTCCTCGTGGCTAGGCTGTTTTCGGTGAGGTCGGAGAGGTAGATCCCCGCTCCGATCCACCAGGTCTCGTCCACCTGCTGGACGTAACTCATCTTCGGCTCGACGGTGAAGTTCCGGGCAGGGTTCGGGTAGTGGTAGAAGATGAACCCGCCGCCCTCTCTCGCAAGGTCGATCTCGACCCGGGTGACGTTGACGCCGTAGGTGTCCGAAAGGTCGATCATGCTGGTCCCGACGAGATCGGGCTGGTAGGGGAGGGCGAGGCAGGTGCCGTTGAAGTCGAGGGCATAGATGTACACCTCCTGCATGACGAACGGGCCGTTTCTGTCCATGAACGCCGCGAGTGCAGCCTCTCTGCCGTTCGTGCGTGCGTATGCGGCCGCATCCTCAACAAACCGGACGATCTGCGCCTTTGCGTGGCGGTCGGCATCAACCTGCGGCGAGGCTGCTTCGGCTTCCTGTCCGTAGATCCCGGCTCCCAGCCACCAGGTCTCGTCCACGCGCATGACGTAACTCAGCTTCGGTTCGATGGCAAAGCCTGCTTCCGGATTCGGATAGTGGTAGCGGAAAAACCCGCTCCCGTTCCCGGCAACGCCGATCATCTCCCGGATGAACGGGACGCCGTTCGCATCCCGGAGATCGATGCGGTTCGTGCCGACGATCTCCGGTTCGTGGGGGAGCACGAGCGTCGTGCCTGCATAGTCGTAGGCGAAGATGTAGAGATCCCCCCGGACGAACTCGCCGTTCGGGTCGTTGAATGCCTCTATCGCCGCATCTTTACCGTGTTCTCCGGCGAAGGCGTAGGCCTGTTCGACGAAGGCGACGAGTTCTTCCGCGGATGCCGTCCCGGTTCCGTTCACCGGTGGTGCCTCTTCCGTGGCGTTTGTGCACCCTGCTGCGGTGAGGCAGAGCAGCATCACGAGAAAGACCGTGAAGGCGGTGAATAACTTCATGCGAAAGAATGTGTCCGGGAGGTAATAAAACGCCTGTTTTCATCCTCATACGGATTTTTATGGCGTTCGAGGAGAGCCCCGGGTGAAATCAGGCTGTCCTGACCTTTGTCTCACGCCGTGCAGAGAGGCCGCTTCTTGCTATCGGCCATGCCGGATTGCCGCAGAGTTTAATCGTCACGGCAGCCCACACTTCTAGGATGAACGAGACAGGCCGTCAGGTCGTTCACCTGATCTTCGGCCTCGGCATTGCAGGCTTTGTCTTCCTCTTCGACAGCACGATTACCATCTCGGTTCTCATGATCGCGCTCTTCGCCGGGTTCATCCTCTCGGACGCGCTCCAGCGGGGCTACTTTATCCCCGGCATTTCGCAGATCATCGAACGGCTTGAGCGGCGCGATGCCGTCCCCGGCAAGGGTGCGCTCTTCTTCGCCCTCGGGGCGCTCTTCTGTCTGGTCTTCTTCCCGACGGCAGTGGTCTTTCCCGCCCTCGTGGTGCTCGCGCTGCTCGACAGCGTGACGACGATATTCGGCGTGCGGTACGGGAGACACCGCATCTACAATAAAAAATCAGTCGAAGGCACGCTCTTCGGTATCGCCGTGACGTTCTCGGTGCTGCTCTTCCTGGTGCCGCCGGGTGCGGCGCTGGCGGTTGCCGTCGTCTCCGGCCTTGTCGAACTGACGACACCGATCGACGATAATCTCGTCGTGCCGGTCGCCGCCTGCGTCGTTCTGAGCATGTTCCTTTGATCTCTACGCGGGTCACCCGCCGGTTCACCGGTTGAACCCGGAGGTTCGATCATTGTTTAAATATCCGCATCAGAGGCTTTGGTAGACACTGTGAGGCGAAGAGATGATAAAGAAACTGATTGCAGTCCTGATTGTCTGCCTTCTTCTCCTGCCGGGGATCGCACTGGCCGAGAAAGGAGGCAATGGTCAGGGGGTGCAGCCTGAAACCGGAAATGGAAAGGGCGGCAGCCAGGGTAACGGAAACGGTGCAACGGTGCAGCAGGCACTGACCGGTGATGCCGGGAACGAAACCTCGGACGAGCAGCCCGGCCCGCTCACGAACGAGAGCCGGGAGAGAAAGAACGAGGAGCACAAACTGCAGATAGAGGAGCGGCAGCGGGAGCACCAGCAGGAGCAGGCGAACCGGTCGCTCACCGCGAACCACTTCAATCCGGTTCGCTATGCCGTCCACAGCCTCCTTGCCATGGAGAACCGGACCGGCGGGATAGGGCCGCAGGTATCGGCCATCGCACGGAACCTGAACGAATCCGCCAACCAGACCGAGTGGGCTGAAGAGCGGATCCGGTCGAGGAACAGCTTTGCACGGTTCTTCTTCGGGGGAGATGCGGAGGCGGCGGACCTGCTAGAGCAGCAGGCGAACCGGACCCGTGAGCAGACCCAGGAGCTCTCCCGGCTCTGCGAGAACGCTACCTGCGACAACCAGACCCGGACGATGCTGCAGGAGCAGATCAGAATCGTCGAAGAGGAAGAGCAGCGCCTCCTCGAGCTTGCCGTCAGGGAACGGCAGGACAGGGGGCTCTTCGGCTGGTTCCGGAACTGATTCCTCCTGCTGTGGGAGGAGATTCCGGAAAGGAGCAGATCTCCTCCCCGCCCGGGTGAAAGGCATCCTCTCTCTCTTTTTACTGGAAAACCATTCCGGTGAGCTCCGCCGCTTCCCCGGAAGAATCCGGTGCTGAGCCGGAGGTTCAGGGCTTCCTGGTTGGACAGATCGAGTCGCAGGAGGCGCAGCCGTCCCCGGAGCAGGGCTCTACGCGGATCGTAACGCTTGCACGCGGGAACTCGGTTTTCAGGTCGGACTCGAGGTGTTTGACGAGGTCGAACGACTCCTCCACGCTCGACCCCCGGGCGACGACAAGGTGGAGGTCGATGAACCGGTTCGGGCCGGAGCGGCGGGTGCGCAGAGCGTGGAACCCGACGTAATCGGAGCAGTGATCGCAGATGATCCCGCGTATCCGCGCCTCCTCGTCGGGGGGGAGGCTCCGGTCGATGATATCGGCGAGCGAACGGCGGGTCAGATCGAACGCAGCCTTCAGGATAATGACCGCAACGCCGAGGGCAACCAGGGGATCGAGTATCGTAAGGCCGGTCACGCGGATCAGCACGAGCCCCGCAAAGACGCCGAGCGACGTATATACGTCCGTCCGGAGGTGCCACGCGTCGCTCTCGAGCGCGATCGATTCGGTCTCTTTCGCCACCCGCATGAGGCGGGCCGAGATGAACCAGTTGATCACCGCCGAAAGCGCCATGACGCCGATACCGATACCGAGCGCTTCGGTCGCGAGCGACTCTTCGCCCGTAATGAGGGTCGTTACGGCTTCGTTAATGATCAGCAGGGCGGCGACGAAGATGAGCAGTGCCTCGATGAGGCCGGAGACGCTCTCGTACTTGCCGTGGCCGAAGGTGTGGCATTGGTCGGGAGGCTCGCTCGATCGCCTGACCGCGAAGTAGGCGATAAGCGCTGCAACCAGGTCTATCCCCGAGTGGATCGCTTCGGATATGATACCGACCGAGCCGATAGCGATGCCGACACCGAGTTTGGCAAACACGAGAAACGTATTCGACGCGATCGAGAGGCGAGCCGTCTTCTGTTTCAGGGTATCTGCATCCGCCGGTGCGAGGGAACCGGCATTCCCGCCGGAAATTTCCGCCGTCTCCATTATCCATAGAGGTTATGGAGTGATCCGGGATAGGGTTTTGTGTCCCTAATCCACGGTGAAGATAATGAGCGAATCAGTGCCCTCGTAGCTGGGTGATATACCTTCGGTGAGCACGACCTGCTCCCCGCGCCGGATAACCCCCGACTCCCTGATGAACTCGAGCATCGCCCCGTGCCAGTACTCCTCCTCGCTGCGGATGAAGACCGAGTATACTCCGTAGGAGAATGCCAGGAACTTATGAGTGCTCGGATTCCGGGTGAACGAGAGTATCCACGAATCCGGTTTGAACCGGGAGATGTGGCGGGGCGTTGCTCCGCTCCGCGTCGGTGTCAGGACGTACCGGATCCCGAGCGCCTCCATCGACTCGATGACGTTTAAGGAGACCACGTCGCTGATCGTTATCCCCGCTCTGCCCCTGCCTCTCCGGAAGTAGTCGACAAGGCCGCATCTTCCGGCGATGCTCGAGCGTCTCTCTTCGATGTTGCGTGCTATCTTCACCATCATTCCGACCGCCTCGACGGGGTAGTGGCCGACCGAGGTCTCTCCCGAGAGCATCACTGCGTCCGTTCCGTCGAGGATGGCGTTTGCGACGTCGGTCACCTCGGCACGGGTCGGGCGGATGTTGTCGGTCATCGACTCGAGCATCTGCGTGGCGGTTATCACCGGCCTGCCGAGCGTGGTGGCCTTGAGGATGATCCGCTTCTGCACGGCGGGGACCTCCTCGATAGGGATCTGTACGCCGAGGTCGCCCCGTGCGATCATCACGCCATCGGTCGCCGCGAGGATCTCGTCGAGGTTTGCGAGCGCCTCCTGCCGCTCGATCTTCGAGATGATATGAATGGCCTTTCCCTTTTCCGCGGCGTAATTGCGCGCTTTATCGATATCTGCGGCGTTCTGGATGAAGGAGATGCTGAAGGTGTCGAGCCCTTCGGCGAGGCCGAAGTCGATGCACTCGAGATCCCGGTCGGTCACGGCGCTGACGGCCACGACTCCTTCGCCGCCGATCAGGCTCATGCCTTTGTGCGAGAGGAGCGGTCCGCCGATGACCACCTGACAGCGGACGTCCTCTCCGACAATCTCGGTCACCCGGAGCTGGATGAACCCGTCGTTAAGGTAGATGATGCTCCCCTCCGAGACGAGATCTGCAAACCGGGAAAAATCGACGGGTATCTCGCGAGATTCATACGAGCCTTTTTTCGTGGTAAGGGTGACCACCTCGCCTTTCGCCAGCTGCATCGGCTCCTCCGGAAGGGTGCCGATCCGGAGCTTGGGGCCGGGCAGATCGATCAGGATCGAGACGAGGCGGCCGGCCTCGTCCGCAGCCCTGCGGACATTCCGGATAGTCTTCCGGTGCTCATCGAACGTGCCGTGGGAGAGGTTGAGCCGGGCGACGTTCATCCCCGCTTCCACCATCTCCTTCAGCACCGGCACCGAGTCCGATGCCGGCCCTATCGTGCATACGATCTTGGTTTTGTGATCCGGAAGTTGCATACGTATCCCGTCCTTTCCCGGGAGGTATCTCTGCAGTCACCTGCGAACCGCTCCCGTCGTTCATGGTGAGTGCGGGTGACAGACAAAGAACCTATCGGTCTTCCGGATGAATGGCGAATGGATGCAGAACCGGGTGATCCCGGCCGTCAGTCACAGTCTGCGATGCGGCCGGCGGGACGGAGGGCTCCAGCCTCTGGAACGGTGACGGCGGCGAGATCTCTTCCGCTCTCGGCACTGTACTCGCTTATCCGCCGGTGTACATGCTCGATCATGCCGCCGGACGTGATGATCAGGGAGTTCTCGCCGATGAGACTCTTTAAGATGCACTTGTCGATGACGCCGTAGGTGAAATCAAGGAGGATGAGTTCCCGGTTTGCAAACTCTTTCGCCCTGCTGCCCATCGCCCCGATGTGGTCGACATGTCCCTCCTCGAAGAGGAGGCGGAGTTCGTCGCCGCTGACGGTGTCGGCGTTGCAGATGTAAACCGTCCCCATCGCCTCCGCCTCACCCCGGCGAGGGGCATGGCCGTGGACGTGCTGCTCGATACGGTCGGTGAACTCGAGGACACTCTTCGGCGGGGCACGCCCCTCGACGATGCTCCTCGCCACGAGCTCGTGGTAGAGGTCGAGGATCCAGGGGGGTTTGAGGCGTGCCGCCCGCAGGAGCGAATGATCGGAGAAGACCTCTTCGGGCGAGCCCCGCGCAAGAACCATGCCCTGCTCCATCAGGATGACGTGATCCGCCCAGCGGTAGGCGAGTTCGACGTCGTGGGTCGAGATGATGATCGTCCTGCCGCCTGTGGAAAGTTCGTCGAGGAGGTCCATGATCTCCTCGGAACTCGCAGGGTCGAGGGAACTCGTCGGTTCGTCAAAGACCAGCACGTCGGGCTCCATGGCGAGAATGCCTGCGATCGCGACCCGTTTCTTCTCGCCTCCGGAGAGGTGGTGGGGCGGCCTCCTCTCGTAGCCGGCGAGCCCGACGGCGGAGAGCGCACTCCGGACGGCACGGTCTACGGCGTCCCGGGCAAGGCCGAGATTTACCGGGCCGAAGGCAACGTCCTGGTATACGGTAGGGGCGATGATCTGGATGTCGGGGTTCTGGAAGACGAGGCCGACGCTTCTTCGGAGTTCCCGGAGCGCTTTCGCCGTATATTCGATCGGTGTCCCGGCAAAGAGGACGCTCCCGCTGTCCGGCCTGATCATCCCGTTGAAGAGCTGGAAGAGTGTCGATTTGCCGGCCCCGTTCGGGCCGACGAGAGCGACTTTCGAGCCCTGCCTGATGCGGATACTGACACCCTTGAGCGCCTCCGGCCCGTGCGGATACCGGTATCGTGCGTCCTGTATCTCCAGAATTGTTCCCATGATAAATGTCCTTTTAGCAGAGTGTGATAGTCGCGGTCGTCCAGGAGACGCCTGCGACGCACGCCAGGTACAAAACGACCCCGAGAGCCGAGGCAGGGGAGACGGGGGGCGCCTCATCGGGAAGCCCGAACCTGCCGTCGTAGCACCGGGCGTCCATGGCCCGCATCAGGTCTTCGCCGCTCTCCCATGTCCGCAGGAAGAGCGCTCCCGCGAGCATCCCGAACGACCGGATAGACTCGGCGAAGGTTCCGTAGCCGAGACGCATCCGCTGCGACCGATAGATCTGGCCGGCCTCATCGATCAGCACGAAGATGAACCGGTAGGTGAGCATGGCAAGGTCGATGAAAACGGTCGGAAACCGGAGCCGCTGCATGACCGTAAAGATATCCGTCATCGGCGTCGTGAGCGATATGAAGAAGAGAGAGCACATGCCGCCGAGTACCCGGGCCGCGAGGAGGAGCGATAAGTTCGCTCCGCCGGTGGTGACGGTGAGTGCGAAGCCTGGCAGGGGAATCTCGACCAGCACCGCTCCACCGCCGGTGAGAAAGAGGATGACGGCGATGCTCATCACCGCGAACGAGGCCGGAACCATGAGCAGACGGGCGTAGCATCGGAGCGGTATGCGGGCGAGCCCGATCGTCACCGCCGAGAGGGAGGCTGCAATGAGCAGGGGGGTCGCAGGCCCCGGGGACGATACGCAGAGGAGAATGCTGCCGAGGCCGAGGAGTATCTTTAAGGACGGGTTGACGTCCCGCAGCCCGTTCTCCTGGGCAAAGTCTTCGAGCAGTCGGTGCATGGTCGTTTTGTCACCTCCCTCTTCTGATTCGTAATAGCTTTCTCTGGAAGAAGGGAAAAATTACGCGGTTTTTCTGCTGCCGCGCCAGTAGCCGAAGAAGTAGCCGATGATGATCGCGCCGATGGCGGCCTGCAGAGAGAAGAAGAGCGACTCTATCTCACCGCTCGGGGGCTCCCAGAGGGGTTTCGTCCATGGTTCGTAGCCCGAAGACTCGATGAGCTCGGCGGCGCCTCCGTCTGCTCCTCCCCATGCCTCTTCTCCCTCGCCGAGGTTTGCCTGGATGGCTGCATTCTGAACCAGGAAGACTGCGGCGAAGATGATGATGATTGCCGCTACGGCGATCTCAAGCGTGTACTTCACGCTGCCGCCTCCTGCAGTGTCCGGATGGTCTTCTCGGAGAGAAGGTTGAGCTTTGTGAGTATCTCGGGTTTGAGCTGGACGATGTACTTGAAGACGAGGGCGATGACGGCGCCTTCGACGATGGCGAGCGGCACCTGGGTGACGGCGAAGATCGCGGCGAACGCCTGGAATGCCGTGAAGAATCCTGCCTCTCCGGGGAAGGCGAGTGCGAGCTGGACGGAGGTGACGACGTAGGTGAAGAGGTCGGCGAGCGCGGCGGCGAGGAATACCGTGACGTAGGTGTTGATCCCGGCTTTCGTCCCGGCTTTATAGATGAGGTAGGCGACGACCGGGCCCGCGATTCCCATCGAGAAGACGTTCGCCCCGAGGGTCGTAAGCCCACCGTGCGCGAGGAAGAGCGCCTGGTAGATGAGGACGATTAGCCCGAGAACCGATGCGATGAACGGGCCGAAGAGAATGGCGCCAAGGCCCGTCCCGGTGGGGTGAGAGCAGCTCCCGGTTACCGACGGCAGCTTGAGCGATGAGAGGACGAAGACGAATGCTCCGGCAACCGCGAGAAGCGGCAGGGTTTCACGGTTCTCTTTCACGAGTCTGTTCATCTGGTAGAGCCCGATGAGGATGAACGGGATGGATACGGCAAACCATATCTCCCACCACGGGCTCGGCAAGAATCCTTCCATTATATGCATGTTATCACCATAATCCTGATCTGCCCGGTCTCTGACGACGCAGACACAAATTTCCTTGTATTAACACAATACTATTTGCTATATGCCGGTTGTATTAAGTCATATTTATTTTATCCGGTATTCAACAGTATTGACACGTGACAACCGAGATTCCCCGGATCGTGATAGCAGGAACCCACAGCGGGTGCGGGAAGACGACCCTCGCAAGCGGCCTTATGGCGGCGCTGACGGCCCGAGGCCGCGTGGTGCAGCCGTTCAAGGTTGGACCCGACTTCATCGATCCGACACACCACACCGCCATCTGCGGCAGACCCTCGCGCAACCTCGACCCCTATATGATGGGGAGAGAGGGTGTCCGTGCGACGTTCGCCGCTGCGTGCCGGGGCGCAGATATCGCCGTGATCGAAGGCGTGATGGGGCTCTACGACGGGCTCGACGGTACCGACGAAGCGAGCACGGCGGACGTCGCGAAGATTCTCGCCGCACCGGTCATCCTCACCGTGGATGTGAAGGGGATGAGCAGGAGCGCCCACGCACTGGTGGGTGGGTTCGCCGGATTCGACCCTGCCCTGCATCTCGCCGGCGCCGTCTTCAACCGGGTGGGAAGCCCGCGCCACCGCACCCTGATCGAGCACGGCCTTCCCCTGCCCGGTCTCGGGTGGCTGCCGAAGCGCGACGACCTCGCCGTTGCGAGCAGGCACCTCGGCCTCGCCATGGCGATCGAGACGGCATCGATGGCGGCGTTCGGTGAGGTTGTCGAGTCGGCCTGCGACCTCGACCGGATTGAGGAGATTGCAAAAAGAGCACCGCCCCTCCCCGCCCTGCAGACGCAATCGGGTGGTGCGGTGGAGCCGGAGGCGACCATCGGTGTCGCCCGTGATGAGGCATTCTGCTTCTATTACCGGGACAACCTCGAACGGCTTACCGCCGCAGGAGCGACTCTCCGCTTCTTCTCGCCGATGATGGATCGCCTCCCCGAGGTCGACGCCCTGTACCTCGGCGGCGGCTATCCCGAACTCCACGCCGCTGCTCTCTCGGCGTCCCGGTGCAGGGAGGATGTGAAACATGCCGTGGACGACGGGATGCCGGTCTACGCCGAGTGCGGCGGCCTTGTCTACCTGACGGAAAGGATCGAGGGCGAGGGAAGGTACCCGATGGCGGGAGTCCTCCCGGCCCGGGCGGAGATGACCGGCCGGATCCAGGGGCTCGGGTACGTGGAGGCGCGGGTTGCACCTGCCGGGACACCGTTCTTTCCTGCCGGGACGGTCTTCCGGGGGCACGAGTTCCATTACTCGCGCCTCGACTGCGACCCGGACGCCCGATTTCTGCTTTCGCTCTCCCGGGGGAAAGGGATCGGGGACGGCCGTGACGGCCTCTGCGAACAGAACGCCGTCGGCCAGTATACCCACGCCTACTTCGCGGATACGTATGCAAAAGCCCTCGTCGGTGCAGCGGTGGAATATCGCCGGACGTGATCGGCCCGGACTACCCGTAATACTTTTTCAGAAACTCCCGCACCTTCTCCGACTCGATCCACCCGCGATCGAGTTCGTCGACGATCGCGTCGATGATCTTCGCGTTCTCTGTGATCTTCTCGCCGATCACACCTTCTTCCATCCCGGCGAGGCCGACGATGACCTGGAGGGGGTTCCGGATCTGGTCGTTTAAGATCGCGAACTGCTCGTAGTTCTTCTGAATCTGGCCGAATGCCTGCCTCTTGAGCTCGTCCATCTGCTTGCGCTCGGTGACGTCACGGGCGATGGCGATGACAATGGGCAGGCCTTCGTGCATGACGAGGTGGGCGTTGACCTCGACGGGGATCTCCGTCCCGTCGGTGGCAGTATGCCGTGTCTCGTAGAGGACGTGCCGCTCCGCGAGAAGCCGGTGCATCACTTCCCGCACCGTCGTCTCCTCACCCTCCCCGACGATCGCGGCAGGATGGGTGCTCTCGAGGATCTCACGCTCGCACTGAAGCCGCCTGCACGCCTCGTCGTTCACCTCGACGAACCGTTCCGGCATCCCGGTCTCGTCCACGGAGAAGACGTATACGGCGTCGTTTCCGCTGTTGAAGAAGAGGCGGTAGCGTTCCTCACTCTCGACGAGGCGACCTTCGAGCCTTCTTTGCGCCGTCTCAAGGGCGCCGAGCATCCCGTTGATATCGGTTGCGAGCGAGGTTATCTCGTCTCTCCCCGGAACCGTGACTCTGGCCGAGAAATTTCTGCTCGATCCGATCCCGCTTACGGTCGTGCTCAGAAACGAGAGGCGGGAGAGAACCGTCCGGTCGAGGAGCAGGAGCGAGATAAGGCCGAAGATGAGGCCGACTGCAATGAGCGAGAGGACGAAGTAGGTTGTGCTGAGCGTTCCCTGGGCGTAGATCTCACGTGGGATCGCGAGGCGGAGCATGAATGCCGGGTTGCCGTAGATGTCCCCGATGACGGCATACCCGCAGAGCGTGTCGTCGTTCAGCGGTTCGATGGATGTCAGGACGTTTCCGATGACAAAGTCGCCGGTTCCCCGCTCGATGAACGTCGGCAGGCTTGCGGAGAGGGCTTCCCGGGCTCGCGTCACGTCTTCGGGGAGGAGCGGGTCGTCGTACCGGTGCAGGGTGACCGGGAGCGAGGTGATCATCGCGATGCGGGTCACCTCGGCCTCGTCG
Source organism: Methanoculleus taiwanensis (assembly GCF_004102725.1). Taxonomy (NCBI): domain Archaea; kingdom Methanobacteriati; phylum Methanobacteriota; class Methanomicrobia; order Methanomicrobiales; family Methanomicrobiaceae; genus Methanoculleus; species Methanoculleus taiwanensis. The sequence goes on from NZ_LHQS01000001.1 coordinate 686,636, forward strand.
AGGTAGCGCCCCATAACGATCGTCCCGAGCGGATCCCCGGTGCCGCCCCGGCCGATCACCGGGCGGGACGCGATCAGGAACGGCTGATCTATGAGCGGCAGAAGCCCCATCACACCGGCAGGATGCCTTGCCGTATCGACGAGCGGCATCTCTGCGGCGAGATGGGGGAGGAGATCGGCCGGTACCGGCATTGCCGCCCCTCCGATCTGGTCGTACGCCCTGCCGGCGACGACCTCCCCCGAACCGTTCAGGATGACGATGAGGTTCACCCCGAGCCGCTCGAAGGTCGGATCGCTGATCTTCGGCCAGGTATTGTCGAGCGCCCCGCTCTCGAGGAGCCCGGCCGTCTCATCCCACGACGCCATCTCACAGGTGAGTGCGTCGAGAGTATTGATATCGTTAAGGAGGGCGGAGACCATGCGTTCGACGTTCTGCCGTGCCTCCTCCTCTTCCACCTGCTCGAACCCCTGCAGTACGAAGGCATCGGATGCGACGTACAGGACGGCGATCAGCCCGATGAGCGTGATGGTCACGATGAGAATGGTCTTTGCCCGTATCTTCACGGGGATCTGCCCCTTAAAGCCGGAGAGGAGCGAGCGGCATCCGGCGTTACAATTAAAAACGTTTTTTCGGGAGAAATATGTTGTCAATCATCACGGCCTGCCGCGGTAGGCCTCCTCTGTTTTCAGAGGAAAAGTTTGAGGGGAAGCCTTCACTGCCCCGTCGAATTTGTCTCACCCATCGTTCCGACGACGACGTTGCCGCTGGCCCCGGTCGTTTGCGATGTGTAGTTGTAGATGCCGGGGGTCATAAAGCCCCAGGTGAAGTTCTCTCCGGGAGCGATGAGGCCGGAGTCGAAGGCGTTCCCGAGCCCTATGCCGGTGACGGTCTGATTTTCGCTCCCTTCGTTTGTCCAGACAACCATGCTGCCGGTCGGAACCTCAAGGCTTGCAGGGTTAAAGCCGCTATCCTGGATGCTCACCGAGTACGCGGACTCGTTCAGAGTGGCGGGCGGTTCAGCCGGCGGCACTCCGGGTGGGGTTTCGTTCATCGCCGGCGTTTCGTTCCCCGTCATGTTCTCGGCCGGAGTCTCCATAGGTGTTTCAGTCGTCGTCTCGTTCCCGGGCAGCAGCCCGGGGAGGGTCTCGTTGCCGGTTACATTTTCCAGGGGCTGTGTACATCCGGCAATGCAGATGCCGAGTACAAGGAGCCCGAGGATACCATACCATAGTCTCATGAAGGCAATCGATACATTTCGTCGTTTATATAATTATCCCTGAATGTGGGTGCAGGGTGCAGCCCCGTGCCGACACATTTACCATCCGGATCGAACCGGCCTGGACAAAAAAGAGTTCCGGAGGTAAGTTAAAGAAACGAAAAGCTGCCGTAACGCCCTCCGCCTCCGGGGTGCAGGGTTACCCGCCCGTTCCGGAGTGCATCGACGGCGTCTCCGACGGCAGGGTGAACCTCCCGGATCTCCCCGGCCGATGCTGCTGCAAGGACGGTGATCTCGCTCCCAAAGACTGCCAGAAAGTCGTCGTAGAGAGAACTGCACCGCTTTGTAAGGGGTGACGCGACCCCGAGTACCTGCATGATAATCTCAGTGAGGGGGATGGTGTGCAGGTACGGCGGCCGCTCCCCCGGGACGCCGCCCCCAAGCTCGGCAGCCCGATCGGCGACACCCTTCTTGATCCGTCTGCCGTCCTCCGGACACCGCCACCCGAGCATTCCGGCCTCTTCCCGGGTGTACTGGCGATAACACACACTGCAGGCGGTGCGGTTGTACTTCCCCTCCTCCGGGAAGAAACCGGCGTTCATCGTGATACGCCCTTCTCCGACGGCACCGAGTACCTCCCGGGCCGTCGGTGCCCGAAGATCGAGACCGGTAAACTCCCTGCCGAGCCGGTGGGGTGCCGGGCTGTGGGCGTCGGAGTTTGAGATGAAGGGAACCGCGGCGAGTTCGGCGATACCGCTGCCGTACGATGTGTCGGCGGAGAGGCCGAGTTCGAGGAAGTCTATCGATTCCGCCCCGTAACAGTCGTGGACGCTCCCGGCATGGCCATATATCCCTGTCCACGGCGTGAATGCATGCGCAGGGCCGATCATGCCCCCGAGGTCATGCACCCGCTCTGCTATCGCGCCGCCCGTGAGCGCGACATGCGGCCGTCCTGCCGTGTCGATGTTTCTGCTATGATCGGAGAGTGCCAGAGCAAGATCTGCACACCGGTCGAGATCCTCCATCAGGATCAGGTGATGAATGCGGTGGCAGTCCTCGACTTCGGCGGTGGGCACGACGACGATCCCTTCGTCGTTCTCAAGAAACGTTGTCCAGGCTCGCCGCCACCCCGGGTGGAGTGCATCCCCGGTTCCAAGAGCTCCGAGCCCTTTTCGCCCCGCTGCACGAAGGAGCGCCTCCGGTGTCATCGACGGCGACGTCGCCATGGCGTAGGGCGAATGGATATGGAGATCGGCGTAGAGGTGCATTTGTGCTGCTGGAAAAAAGAGCGAAGAGGTGGCGTGGCCGGTTCAGCCGATATAGGTCAGCTCTTCTGCCGCTTTGCTCTCTTCGGCTTCCCTGATCTTGGCGATGATCTGCTCCATATCCTCTGCACGCTGCCGCAGAAGGGCCGGATCGATCTCGATCCCGAGCAGGCGGGTAAGGACGGCAAGGAGGCTCTCGGCACTCCTCGGGTCGACGATATAGCCGGAGGTCTCTCCCATCAGGCAGATCCCCTCGATATTCCGCTCTGCACCGAGGCCGAGGAGGAGGCCGGAGGCACCGACGATCATGCCGCCCATCTCGGCGGTCTGGAACGACCCGCCGGCTTCCTCGACTTCGGGTCGGAGGTGCTCCATATTCACGGCTGCGAAGATCCGGTTCTCGTCGACGAGGTGACCGACCCCGTAGCCGCCGAGGGTGTAGATCCGCTCGACGCCGAGCTCTTCGGCGATATCGAGGTACGCCTCGGTCAGGACGTAGTGCCCTGCAGGAGAGGTGCTCTGGAAATCGCCTACGAGGAAGAGGAGCGTCGTATCGCCGTTTTCGTAACGGTAGATCTCGTTGTTGACGAGGTGGGTGACACCGTTTTCGTCGACGATGACCTGCGGCGGGAAATGGAGCGAGTGGATCTCGGCGATCTTCTCCGCCCCGAGCTTCTCCATAATATATTCCGCCGTGAGCTTCCCTACCTGTCCGACTCCCGGGAGCCCTTCGATGAGGATGGGCGCCTTGATATTGTCATCCCGCAAAAAATGTATGGTTACTTCGTTCATTCCCGTACCATCCTTCTATATCGTCCGTACCTGTCCTGTGGCGAAAAACGTGCAGGATGAGCGACCCGTGTCCGGCACCCGCAGGCCGGACAGGTCTCTCTCAGCGTATAGGTACGGTCGTATGCGCAGCGTCGTATGCGGCCACTCATAACGCCTTAACCGGACTTCTGTTTTCGAACGAACTTTCCGGTGCCTTCAGCCCGCTCCATAACACCGACTGCAGCGGCTGCGGCCTTCTCGATCGCCTTCTCAGCCGTCTTGTAGTCCGGTGCGGTCACTTTGATCCGATATTTGGGAGCACCTACGTAGTTTAAGTCGATCTCGACGTCGTCGACCTTCGGCTGCGCACTTCGAAGAGCTCTTCGGATCACATTGACCCCGTCGGGCTTTGCCGACGTGAGAATCAGGTGCCCGGTGATCGTCACCTTCGAGACCTTGACGTTCTCGTGGGCGATGGTGTTGAGCGACTCTTTGACCTTCGGGTCGAAGGTAAACTTCTCCAGCGACTCTCCGCCGGTGGCGACGATCTCCTCGAAACCCGGATATAGCAGGCCGTATTCGCGGTAAAACGCTTCTTCGATGGTTTTCCGCTCGACCCCCGTCGCCTCGGTCACGAATCCGACCCACTTTCCGGCCTTCTGCTCGCTCTTCCACTCGTGGATCTTCTCACGCCGCTGGTGTTCGTTGACGTCTTTGAGAGAAAGGTCGATATGACCGCGTCCGGCGTCGACGTTCAGCACCTTGCAGACGACTTTCTGCCCTTCACGCACAAAGTCCCGTATATACTTGATCCAGCCTCTCGCTATCTCGGATATGGGGATGAGGCCCTGCCGACCGTCGTACTCGTCGAGGGTCACGAATGCCGCGAAATCCCTGACGTTCTGCACCGTGCAGACGACGAGTTCGCCGTCCTCGGGCCATTCTCTCTCACGCATGTAACTACTCACTCAAGTGCTGCCAGTATTTCAGCTTTTATGTTTGCCTTGCCGCCGGTGGGCTCTGCAAGGATATGTCCGCAGACTGCACAGTCTACAACGGTGCTTGCCTTCTCAAAGACGATCTGTTCGTTCTCGCAGTCGGGGCATTTGACCCGGTAGAACTTGCTCCGGTTCTCTCTGTTTAACTGTACCATGTATTGCTCACTCCGTCAGCTCGAATTTGCTAATTCTGAACCCTGCTCTCAGGTGCGCCTTGCCGCAGACCGCACACCGGTACCGGACGTTGACCTTCTTGGTCGGCTTGTCGCCACCGGGCACCTTGGAGAACTTACCCATGTTACCGACGGTGCCTCTGCGTGCCTTCTGGCGGTCGATCCAGTTGAAGTGGCGGGTCTTGCCCTTCTTCACCCTCTCGATCTCGTGGATCTCATGTTTCCTGCAGAACGGACAGTATGTTTTAAATTTGACTGGCATCTTCATGGAAATATCCTCGATGAAATTGATACAAAGTACCAATATTACTTGTTAAGTCTAATATTTAAGGCTATGTTGCGCTCACAGAGCACATCTGCATTCCGCTCCGGGATCGTTATGATGTCTCCCTGCCGGAGGTGATAAACCCTGCCGTCCACACCCATGAACGAGTCCATATCCTGCGTGATATGCACGAGGGCGTACTCGGCGGCCACGCCTCCTGCCGAAGCGGCTCGCTTTCTCTTCTCCTTCGGTGCGGCCGGCATGGAGCCTGCTACGGGTTCGTCTCCTGCGGCCTCCCCGAGACCCTGCGCCTCGTCGCCGAAGATGAGCGTGCGCCTGCACTCCTCGATGGCGCCGACGATCTGCCGGAACATCACCCGTTCGGCCGGGAGCATCTTCCTCGACTCGTCCCGGTCGGTGTACTGGCCTTCGAACTGCTGAAATGCGAGGTCAAGGATCTGGCGCGTCCTGATCGAGAATATCTCCTGGGTGGTATCCCGGATGCTGCCTATCTCCTCGATGATAAGGCTTCCTGCCCTCGTCTCGAGTGGGTTTGCGAGAGCGTAGTAGTCGTTCTTCAGTTTCTCGAGGTACTCTCTGGTCTCGTCGTAGAGGTGGGGCGAAATATCGGCGAGTCTCCCGGAGTGGTGCATATCGAGCAGGAGCTGGCGGAGTTTCTCAAGATCCATCGCTTCCCTCCCCGGCGACCTCGGCCATCCCACGGCAGCAGACGAAGACTGCAAGCGCTTCGGGGATGGTCGTGATGCCTTTCTGCAGCGTATAGGTGTTTCCGAGCAGCGACGTGGCGATGGCGGTCTTCATCTCGACCTTTACGTCCCGCTCGCCGAAGACGACCGCGTCCACAAGAGGGTCGAACCCGGCGAGTTCGTTGGCGCCGAGCGGCACGACCCGCATGCCGCTCCCGCCGTGGAGCGACCCCGGCATCCGGATCAGCCGCTTGATATCGGTCGTCACCGGCTCGTCCGCGTGCGCGCCCTTCGCCCGGACACGCTGCTCGAACGCCGACCCCTCTCCCGAGATGAGCGCCCGTATCGTGCGGCTTGCAAGCAGGCTCTCCGTCCGGCGCTCCCGCAGGTCGCCTACGAGATCATCGATCTCCGTGAGAAATTCGGCCGCCTGTTTCTGTTTGATTCCCTTGATATCGGAAAGGATGCCGATAGCTTCGTCTTCGGGGAGACCTTTGAGCCAGAGGAGGTGCTCGCCGAGGGCGTCGAGATAGCGCCTCTTCCATCCGCCGGGGGGCGTGCGGACGGGTGCGAGCATCACGCCCGGATCGAGTCCGGTGCCGCAGACGTAATCGATGAGTTCCCGGCGCTCCTGGCTGCCCCACTCACGGATGGCGATATCTTTGACGTGAATGTGGTATCCGCGGCCGCCGGAGAAGACCACGGAGATCTCCCTGGCGGAGAATCCGAGCTCGCCGGTCAGCATCGCGATCAGCTTCTCGGTCTCCTCCTTGACCCGTGCAAGCATCTCCGCGTAGGGTCCGCGCATGATATGGTCGGCATCGAGGTCGAAGATCAGGTCTGCGCCGGTCCAGACTTTGTCGTTCATCGTCGGCGCACCCGGCATGCCGTAGTACGCGGTAGAGTAGTACGCGTGGGCGGGAATCATGCTCCGCAGGTAATCGGCGAGTTCCCGCTGGTCGGTAAAGGCCATGTGGCGGCGCATTCTGACGTCGGAAGATGTATCGAAGAAGATAAAACCCCACTCCCGCTGCTCGAGGGACGACGGAGCGGGGAGATGGCCGTTCCGGTAATATTCGGTGAACCTCTGTTTGAGAAATTCGAGCGTGGCGGGTTTCATGCTAGCGTCTTGATCATATATGGGCCCCTTCGTTGATATCCCTGTTTCCCGTAGTACGGGCGGACCCCGATCCCGCTCATCACGGCGAGGTGATCGTAGCCGTGATTTTTGGCGCTCTCTTCGGCGGCCGCAAGCAGCCTGTTGCCGAAACTCCGGTGCTGCCACTCGTCGTCCGATGCGCTGGTGGCGAGCGGTACGATGCTGCCGTAGACGTGCAGCTCCCGGAGCAGCGCCGCACCCGCAAGCTCGGGCCGCAGCGCCCTGCCCGGGAACCGCAGGCGTGCAAAGCCGATGAGGGCATCCCCGGAGCTCGCCTGGATGAACTCCTCCTCGCCGCCGCAACTCCGGTAGGGTAGGGTCGAGACTGCCGCCTCTCCGACCCTGGGGGAACGGCCGATCTCCCGGCACCGGATGCACCGGCAGCGGAGCCCCTGTTCGCTGAGCCGCGCCTGTACGAGCTGGCGGAAGTTGCTGTGCCTGGAACCGGCGACGATCAGTTTTGCGGGAATATCCCGCTGAATACGCTGGAGACGGACGTACTCCGGAAAGAGTGACTTCCCGTAGGCGATGAGATCGATCAGTTCATCCTCGGTGTACGGGTGGTACTCGCCACGTTCCCAGAGGCTCTCGATCTCCGAGCCCGGGGTGACGAGGGTCGGGTAGATCTTCAGAAAGTCCGGCCGGAACCGCTCGTCTCTGAAGAGATCTTCAAACATCCGCCGGTCTTCCTCGATCGAGCTCCCCGGAAGATTCGGCATGATGTGGAACCCTACCTTGATCCCGGCGTCGCGGAGCATGCAGTTCGCCTCCGCGCTCTCCCGGACGGTATGGCCGCGCCGGTTGTACTCGAGGATGGCGTCTTTGAGATGCTGGACGCCGAGCTCGACCTTTGTCACGCCCATCTCGAGCATCCGGTTGATCTCCTCTTCCCGGCACCAGTCCGGCCGGGTCTCGAAGGTGGTGGCGACGCATCGTACCCGTGCCTGCTCGTTCGCGGTGAAGATCGCCTCGAGGTCGACCGCTCCCTCTACGGGCGGCGTGCCGGCGTCCGGGTAGTCGTTCATCGCCTGGACGGCCGACCCGACGAACCACTGCTGGTAATCAAGCGGGCGGGCGGTCATCGTCCCGCCCATCACGATCAGCTCCACCTTATCGATGTGGTGGCCGAGCATCTGGAACTGCGCAAGGCGTGCCTGTACCTGGTTATATGGGTCGTATGCGTGTTCCCGTGCCCGGAGTGCCGCCGGCTCCTCGCCGGTATAACTCTGGGGCGACTTGAACGGGTGCTCCGGCCCCCCGGGACAGGGGAGGCATATGCCGTGGGGGCAGGGGTGAGGCGAGGTCATCACCGCGACCGGCGCTACGCCCGAGATCGTCCGTGTCGGTTTTACGAGCAGGATCTTCCGCAGCCGTTCCCGCTCCTCCGGCCGTGCGGCGGCGAGGATTGCGGAGTTCTTCGGCATGCTGACGCTGTACTGCCGGCAGATCTCGAGTTTGATCTTCTGGATATCGACAGTCTCCCATCCTGCAGAATAGATGCGGGAGATGATCTCCCGGTAAATCTCGTCTTCGTTCATTGCGTGTGCAACTACTCGGTGGCGACGCGCTCGGACGGCATCTCCAGACGATATTCGACAAATGGGTTGTGGTTTGTCCGGATATGGTGCACGATCTCGTCGCCGAGTGCGAGGATAGCTTTTTTGTGTGAAACTTTGTTTTTATGGATGTGGACGGGGGAGATATGCAGGGAGTTGTATCGTTCGGTCTGGATCTCCTCGCTGGTGATGTTCTCGTAGTATTTCCTGACATGCACTAGAAGCATGTGTAAATGGAGTAGCTCTTCCTTCTGCACACTATCACCTTTTCCTCGAAAATTACTACAGTATTTGGGTAAATATAGTTTATTGGTGATCTTTATATGCGATTTGAGCGCGCAGCCGGCGCGCTGCTTGGACTGGCTTTTGGGGACGCATTGGGTGCGCCCCTCGAAGGGGCTCGCCCGCCGCTCCGAAAGGTAACGGAGATGCAGGGAGGCGGAATTCACCATGTCCGCCCGGGGCAGTACACCGACGATACACTGCAGGCGTGCGCACTTGCGCAGTCGCTCATCCATGGCCGGGGGTTCGCACCTGCTGATTTTGTTTCGAGGCTTATCCGCGGGTATCACGCCCATCCGGAGTTTTACGGGCCGACCTCGCGCCGCGTTCTCGACCTGATCGAAACGGGGGTCGAGCCGGAGGCCGCCGCCCGTGCGGTGCACGAAGCGGTCGGGGGGAGCAGAAGCAACGGGAGTGTCATGCGTGGCGTTTCCATCGGGATATTCTACCGTCCGGCTCTTGTCCGGGATGTCAGCATGGCATGCTCGCGGCTGACTCACTACGACCCGGTGGCGGGTGAATCCTCGGCGTTCATCAACCGGATGGTCTCCGAACTCTCCCGCGGCGCGTCCCGGGGTGCGGCCTACGAACGGGCGCTCGCGGCATGCCGGAGCGACGAGGTCGCCGCTCTGCTCGGAGCCTACGGTCGTCATCCCCTCGTTCCCTCGCTCGACGCCGTCCTCTGCACGCACTGTGCCGTCGCCGTCTTCATGAGGGCCCGGAATGCGGCTGAAGCGGTAATCACGGCGGTCAACCTCGGCGGCGACGCCGATACGGTCGGGGCGGTTACGGGAGCTCTTGCCGGAGCCGCGTGGGGCTCTGGTGCCTTTCCTCTCTCGTGGCACCGCCGGGTCGAGAACCGGGAGCAACTGATCGGCGTTGCCCGGGCACTCTCGGCGGTGAGCATGCCCTGATGCCGGTCAGGCGGGGCGGAGCTCGACCCGTTTGAGTGTTTTTCCCCGCTCACAGATCTCGGGGGCGCTCCCCAGCACCTCGCCGACGATATACTTCTCTCCCTCGATGATCCCGTCCGGGTGGCAGAGCAGAAAGTTCCTGCACCCGGTTCTGGTGCAGGGGAACTCGTACTGCACCTTCGAGTTGACGATCGCCATATCGGCTCCGATCAGTGCGATTATCGGCGACTCGATGACCTCGACAGCGTTGACCGAATCGAGATGAACCGGACAGTCGTGCTTTGTGGTCGGGCGTACCTCGACGATCCGGTACTTCTTTCCCGGCTGCAGGTTGTGGCAGACCTTCCGCATCTTACAGCCTTCGCACTCCTCCGCCGGTCCCTCGTAGACGAATTCAAGACCAGGCTTTGCCAGCACCGACCCGATCAGTGTTACTTTCGCTTTCTTGAGCAGCATCTTCCCCTCACTCCCGGTACAGCATTTTGATGAGATCCCGTGCAGACTCGGGCGTCAGTCCCATGTCAAGGATTGTAAAGCGCTCCGGGCGGATAGTCTTTGCCGCCAGAAGCGCCTCAACCGCCGTCTCATCGTCGACGCCGATCTCCGCCGGGGTCGTGGGAGCCCCGATCTTTCGAAGCGACTGCCGGATCCCCCGCCAGTCGCCGCCGTGCAGGTACATGGTGATGATTGCACCGATGCCGCACTTCTCGCCGTGAAGCCCCTTGCCCGGTGCCAGGCGGTCGAGAGCGTGGGAAAACTTGTGTTCCCCGCCGCTGCCCGGCCGCGACGAGCCGGCGATGCTCATGGCAACCCCTGACGAAACGAGCGCTTTGGTGACGATCCAGGCCCCCTCCTCGCTCTGCGGCCTGATCAGGTCGGCGTCTTTAACGAGGATCTCAGCCGTCATACGGGAGAGCGTCAGGGCATACTCGGAGAGCGGCTCTCCCCGGAGCCGGTGGGAGAGCTCCCAGTCCAGAATCGCGGTATAGTTCGAGATGACGTCGGCGCATCCCGCTGCAAGCAGCCGGTGCGGTGCCCGGGCGATGATCCCGGTGTCGGCGACAACGGCGATCGGCGGGTGAGCGGTCATCGAGGTGTTGCCCTCCACGGTCGGAACCGATGCCCGTGACGAGGCGATCCCGTCGTGGGAGGCTGCCGTCGGAACACTGATGAACTGGCGGTCGAGGTTGAACGAGGCGATCTTCGCGGTATCGATCACCCGTCCGCCGCCGACACCGACGAAGAAGTCCGCCTCGCCTCCTATCTCCTCGATCTTCCGGATGGTTTCAAGTGAGATCTCCTCGGTGGCGACGGTAGTGACGGCATAGTCTTCGGCAAGGAGTGCCCGGACACGGTCGCCGGCGACGTCGCGCGTCCGCGTCCCGGTGATGACGAGCGCAGTTCGTCCGAGGGCCAGGTCCTCGCAGACGGCAGGAAGGTGCTCGATAACGTCGTGGCCGATAACGACGTCACGAGGCAGCTGCATCCATTTTGACTTATCAAAAGCCTTGCTCTTGAGTAAATTTATACCGTCTGCGCTCATTTTAATCAGTAATGATTAGTGAGTTCATATACAAATATTACATCGATCCCATAAGGTACGGGGGAGCCTATACCATTGTCGATACACTCACTTATGCCTTTATCCTCGTCGTTTCCGTATATCTCGTCTACCGGTGGCTGAAACGCTCCGGCATCGCCATCGATACCGAGCTCGTCCTCGCCACCCTCCCGTTCGTCGTGCTCGGCGGACTGCTCCGGGTCGTGCAGGATACCGGGATGATCACCTCCGACCTGCAGTACCTGCTGATAACGCCGCTCATCTTCTTTACCCTCTTCTTCTACGCGATCCCGCTCCTCTACGCCGGGAAAGCACTCGAAAAGCGTGGCATGATCTCCCGGTACAGCCGGTTTTACGGTGGTGCCGGCATCGTCTCGTGCATCGTCGCGGCGGCGGCCCTCACCGTCTTCGGTCTCACCGAGACACGGATAGCGCTCGACGTGCTCGTGATCATCCTCACCATGGCCTCGATCACCTCGCTCGCGCTCTGGGCGCTGCTCCGGTACGCCTTCGGGTGGACGTACGTCTCTGATATCCTCTACAAGCTCCTGATCTTCGGGCACCTCCTCGATGCCAGTGCGACGAGCTACGGCATCGACCTCCATCCCGTCCGTTACGTCGAGCAGCACGTCGTCGGTTCGACCCTGATCGAGCTCACCGGGACTGCGTTCTCGATGTTCCTCTTAAAACTCGTGGTCATCGTCCCTGCAATTTATATCCTCGAACTGTACAGAAAGGAAGGAAATCCCGATCTCTGGCACCTGATCGTGCTTGCGATGATCGTCGTCGGCATGGCGCCCGGGATCCGGGATATGGTGCGGATGATACTCTATGTTTGAGCAGTCGTTTCAGAGGGCAATCATCATCTCGTCCCTGGTCTTCGCCATATCGCTCGGTCTTGGTATCCTTGCGGTATCCGCGGAGCCCGCTATCGGCGAGGAGATGCTGGCACTCTTCCAGGAGCAGGTTGCAGGGCATCTCCTGAGCGATGCGCCGGTTGTGCTCTTCCTCAAGATCTTTCTGAATAATCTCGGAGCGTGCACGCTTCTCTTCCTCGGCGGTGCGTCGCTCGGAACCGTAACGCTGCTGATACTCGGGCTTAACGGGCTTTTAATCGGTGCTATCATGGAGATTGTGCGCCAGCAGCAGGGTATTCTCTTCATCGCTGCTGCGCTCATTCCGCATGGAATCTTCGAGATTCCCTCGTTTCTCGTGGCGGGAGCCCTCGGGCTGTTACTCGGCCAGGCACTGGCCTCCGAGTGGCAGGGAGAGGGAGATGCGGCGAAGACTGCGGCCTATCTTGGAAAATACTTTTTAAAAATCGTTGTTCCCCTCCTCGCGATTGCCGCGATTATAGAGGCATTTATTACGCCCGCTGTCCTAAGTGTGATCGCGTAAGGCAGAACCGCCTTCATGGGGAACGAGACTGATGGAAGCAGAAACAGGGGCACTCCCGACAAAAGACGACTTCAGCGGCTGGTATAACGAAATCCTATGGCGAGCGGAGATCATGGACGTCCGCTACCCGGTCAAGGGGTTGTACGTCTGGTTCCCGCACGGATTCGCTATCCGGAAACGTGCGTATCAGATCCTCCGGGATCTGATGGATCGCGATCATCAGGAGACGATGTTCCCGCTCCTCGTGCCCGAGAACGAGTTCATGAAAGAGGCAGCCCACATCAAGGGGTTCGAGAACGAGGTATACTGGGTCACACACGGGGGCAAGAACGAGCTCGACGTGCCGCTTGCTCTCCGGCCGACGAGCGAAACCGCCATCTACCCGATGTATGCGCTCTGGATCCGGTCGCACGCCGATCTTCCGCTGAAGCTCTACCAGATCGTCAATACGTTCCGGTACGAGACGAAGCACACCCGGCCGCTTATCCGGCTCCGCGAGATCACCTCGTTTAAGGAGGCGCATACCGTCCACGTTACGTGGGACGAGGCCGAGCGGCAGGTGGAGGAAGCGATCGAACTCTACCGGACATTCTACCGGCGGCTCTGCGTCCCGGTGATCGTCTCCCGCAGGCCCGAGTGGGATAAGTTCCCCGGTGCCGATTACACCATCGCGGTCGATACGATCATGCCCGACGGCAAGACGCTGCAGATCGGAACTGTCCACCTGCTCGGCGACCACTTCTCGAAGACCTACAATATCACCTTCGAGGGCGCGGACGGCGAGCAGCACTATGCCTACCAGACCTGCTACGGTATCTCCGAGCGCTCGATCGCCGCGCTTATCAGCGTTCACGGCGACGACAAAGGCCTTGTTCTGCCGCCCGACGTCGCTCCGGTAGAAGTCGTCATCGTCCCGATCATCGTCGGGAAACGGCGGGACGAGGTGCTCTCCGCTGCGGCCGCACTCGAGGACGACCTGCGGGCGGCCGGGTTTGCCGTGAAGATGGATGCGCGGGATCTGCGCCCCGGTGCGAAGTACTACTACTGGGAGATGCGGGGTGCCGTGCTCCGGGTCGAGATCGGCCCGCGGGACATCGACGCCAATACCGTCGTCATCGTCACCCGCAGCGGTGAAAAACATACGATAGACCGCCGCGGTGTCGTTGAAGGGATCGGCAGTATCCTCGCCCAGTTCCGGGAGGAGATCTACGGGCGGGCGGAGCGGTCGATGGCGGATCAGATCCGGATCGTCGGAACCGTCGCCGATGCGGCCGAGGCGGTGAAGACGGGCGTCGCGGTCGTTCACTGGTGCGGCTCAAAGGAATGTGCGGATGCGGTAGAAGAGGCCGTGGATGCAAGCATCCTCGGTTCCGATATCAGGTCGGAGCACATACCCGATTCGACCGGTCCGTGTATCGTCTGCGGCGGCAGCGGAAAATCGGCGATGGTTGCCAGAACCTACTGAAATTTAGCAGTTCCGGCAGATATACGTCGTCGGGAAGACGGGCTCGGAGAGATCCCCGGCGATTACTTTTTTCCCGCCCATAACGAAAAGTCGCCCGCACCGGGAGCACTTCTTCGGCCTGAGCCGGTCAAAGAGGTTCATCGGAACCTCGAGCTCGAACTGGAGCCGTCCCATGGCGGCGGGGTTGCAGTTGCAGACGTCCTCGTAGCGGGAGAGGAGCTGCATGATCTGGAGTGGATTGACGCCGAGGCTGTCAAAGCGCCGAAAGAGGAAGTAGTTGAAGATCATCCACCCGAGGTCGGCCCGCTCGAGGGTTTCGTCAAACTCCCCGCACACTCCTTCGTCTTCGTCGAGTGAGTATCCGCAGAGCGGACAGCGCCCGCCCACCAGCTCGTCGAGGAAGACCTCTTCGTGACAGCTTGGGCAGGTTGTGTGAGGTGTGTGCATTCTGGATGACATGGTATTAAAGGCCCCCTTAGTGGTTGCTGCATACAAGTAGCCGCGAATCGGGGTTGGGTTCGCCCCTGATATCGTCCCGGTGGGCGGCTGTCCCGATAGCAGTTTTAGTAGGTATTGTGCTGATGATACTCATATACATGTCGTACTGGTCCCTGCCGCTTCAGTGGGGCATGTCGTCGTTTTGCCGTCCGATCGCCATAATTCGTGGTATTCTCCGGTATTATCCGGCTGGTCGGATGCAATGCCCGGGCGATGCGGATAGAACGGTGCCTTCCCCGGTACGGCATGGGCTCTGATCCGGGAAATTCTTTAATAGGTTGCAGGGTCAGTTCCGCGCATGGCGTCGCCTGCCGCAGCTGAAGTATACCTGGTACGTGCAGCGGACAGGGCTGCCGGCATCGGGGCAGTCTTTGAGGAGGCCGGCATAGGTCCGCTCACGGGGAAGCGTGTCGCACTGAAGGCAAACTACAACAGCGACGATCCCTTCCCCGCCTCGACGCATCCCGATGCCCTCGAGGCTCTGGTGCGCCGTCTCAACGATGTGGGAGCGCGGGAGATCGTTCTTGCGGAGCGGAGCGGGATGGGGGATACCCGGACGGTGCTCCAAAACCGTGGCGTCTTCGACTCCGCGGAGGCGCTCGGGTTCGACGTGGTCGTTCTCGACGATCTGCCCGCCGACGGATGGGAAGCGATCGCCGATCCGGATCTCTCCTGGAAGCGGGGATTTCTGATCGCGAAGATCTTCCGGGACGCCGATCTGGTGGTGCAGACCTGCTGCTTAAAGACACACCGGTTCGGCGGCCACTTCACGCTTTCATTGAAGAACTCCGTCGGCCTTGTCGCCAGGCACGACCCCTCGGGGGAGTACAACTACATGGCCGAACTTCACGCATCGCCCGACCAGCGTCGGATGATCGCCGAGATCAACCGGTATTACAGAACCGATCTCGTGGTGATGGACGCTACGGCGGGGTTCGCGACGGGAGGCCCGGAGGCCGGCAGCCTCATCGAGCCCGGCCTTCTTCTCGCAAGCAGCGACCGCGTGGCTCTGGATGCCGTCGGAATAGCACTCCTCCGCTCCTACGGCTCGACACCGCAGGTTATGAAGGGGCGGATATTCGACCTCGAGCAGATCGCCCGGGCGGCAGAACTCGGTGTCGGTGTCCGGTCGGCGGAGGAACTCCGTCTGGTTCCGCTCGACCCGGCGGCCAAATCGGCGGCTACGGAGATCCGCCGGATCCTCGACGAGACGGGATGATCAACCGAGCCCCTCGATGAGGATCCGAAGGCCAATGCCGATCAGGATCACGCCTCCGGCGATCTCGATCTTCCGCTCGAAGATGTGGCCGAAGGTGCTTCCGATAACGACGCCGACGCCGGAAATTACGGCCGTGACGAGGGCGATGACGAGTACCGGGATGAGAATCGGGGTCTCGAGGACGGCAAAGGTGACCCCGACGGCCAGTGCATCGATGCTGGTCGCGACGGAGAGCAGAAGCAGGGTTCCGAGGGAGAGGGCGGCAAGCTCGGGCTCTTCTTTCTCATCGCTCTCGCTGATAGCCTCGTAGATCATCTTCCCTCCTATCAGCGCAAGAAGGAGGAAGGCTATCCAGGAACCGTATCCCGCGATGACGCCCGCAAGGGTCACGCCGGCGAGCCAGCCCAGGATTGGCATCATCCCCTGGAAAAATCCGAAGAATGCTCCGATGATGAGGGCGTGGCGGAGTATCCCTTGCCTGATCACCGTCCCGCCGCTCACGGCGACGGCGAATGCATCCATTGCAAGGCTGACGGCAAGGAGTATGAGGGTTATCGGCTCCATCTGTATCGTACAAAGGCGACCCGGCGGGGCATAAGCCTATATGCCGGGGTCTCCGATCCGATCGGATTAATCCGTCTCTCCGTCAAACGAAGAAGGTAGATGACAGAGAGCAGTACGGTGACGATCGGGCTTGTCCAGTCCTCCGTCTCCCTTGACCGGGATCGAAACCTTGCACGGACGCTCGAGATGGTGCGCACCGCCGTCCGCCGGGGTGCCCGGATCGTCTGCCTGCAGGAACTCTTCCGGACAACCTACTTCCCACAGGCGGAGGATGCCGACCCTGGCCGGTATGCCGAGACGATTCCCGGCGCGACGACGGATGCCTTATCCGCCCTTGCCCGCGAGCTCGGCGTGGTCATCATCGTCCCGCTCTACGAACGGACGGGCGAAGGGGAGTACTATAACGCCGCCGTGGTGATCGACGCGGACGGGAGTCTCCTCCCTGCGTACCGGAAGGTGCATATCCCCTACGATCCGCTCTTTTACGAGAAGACCTACTTCCGCCCGGGGGACGGGTACCGGGTATATGAGACCCGCTATGCCCGTATCGCCGTTCTCATCTGCTACGACCAGTGGTTCCCCGAGGCGGCACGAACGGTCGCCCTGCAGGGGGCGGATATCATCTTTTACCCGACGGCGATCGGGTGGATCGCCGGTGAAGAAGACCCTGCCGAAGGAGACTGGCACGATGCCTGGGAGACGATCCAGCGGAGCCACGCGATCGCAAACAGCGTCCACGTCGCTGCGGTAAACCGGGTCGGCATCGAAGGGGCTCTCCGTTTCTGGGGGAGTTCTTTTGTCTGCGACTCGTTCGGCACGGTCATTGCCAGAGCAGGCAATGCCGACGAGGAGGTGCTCGTCGCGACGGTCGATCTTGCGCAGAACGCGGCCGTACGGGAGGGGTGGGGATTCTTCCGGAACCGGCGGCCGGATACCTACGGGTCGCTTGTCCGGGAGACGCCGGCCACTCTCGGCTATGCGATGCCCGCTGAGTGGGAGCGGCACGATGCGATCTGGCTCTCCTGGCCGCACGATACCGAGAGCTTCCCGGACCTCGCCGCGGTCGAGGCGTCGTACGTCTCCCTGATCGCCGCGATACACCGTGACGAGGCCGTGAACCTTCTTGTAACGGGCGCGGAGATGAAAGGCAGGGTTGCCGCTCTCCTGCAGGCGGCGGGGGTTGCCGGAGACCGGATCTCTTTTTACGCCACGCCGTACGCGGACGTCTGGTTCCGGGACTACGGGCCGACGTTCGTCGTGAACCGGGAGGAGCGCCGGATTGCCCTCGTTAACTGGACATTCAATGCCTGGGGCGGGAAGTACGACGAGCTGCTGCGGGACGACGGTATCCCGCTCGTCATCAATCGGGAACTGAATCTTCCCGTCTTCACCCCCGGCATCGTCATGGAGGGCGGTTCTATCGAGGTGAACGGGAAAGGCACGGTGCTCACCACGCAGCAGTGCCTGCTGAACCGGAACCGGAATCCGCACCTCTCCCGGACGGAACTCGAGGGGTATCTCCGGGACTACCTCGGTATCCGTCACGTCATCTGGCTCAAAGACGGTATCGCGGGTGACGATACCGACGGGCATATCGATGATATCGCACGGTTCGTGAATCCGACCACTGTCCTCTGCGCCCTTGAGGACGACGAGACCGACGAAAATTATGCTCTCCTCCGGGAGAACTACGAGATCCTGAAAGCTTCGACCGACCAGGACGGCAATCCCCTGACTGTCGTGCCGCTCCCGATGCCCGGTCGTGTCGGCGGCGAACGGCGTCTCCCGGCGAGCTATACGAACTTCTACATCGGCAACAACACGGTGCTCGTCCCGGTCTTCGGACACCGGAACGACGAGCGGGCGCTCGCCGTCATCCGGGGGGTCTTTCCGGACAGGGAGGTTGTCGGGATAGACTGCACTGCGATGGTGCACGGCCTCGGGACGCTCCACTGCATCAGTCAGCAGCAGCCGTCGCTTACCGCCCGGCCACCCTACCAGCCGTTGTAGTGGATGCGGTCGTCCCGAAACCGATCTTCGGCGGGCGGCGTCTCCGCCGGATAGCCTATCGGCACCAGGGCAAACGGAATGACGGTATCGGGCAGGGAGAAGAGGTTTCTAAAGCCGAGCATCCGATCTTCTATCGGGTAGACGGCCGTCCAGACCGCACCGAGCCCTCTTTCGTGGGCGGCGACGAGGAGGTTTTCGGTGGCGGCCGAACAGTCCTGCACCCAGAAACCGGGCATCCGAAGCATCGAGAGATCGCCGCAGACGAGAACCGCGACCGGTGCATCGGCGCCCTCCCGGATAAAGGGGCCGACGGTGGGGATATTCGCGAGGACTCCCGGGTCGTCGATGACGATGAACTGCCATGGCTGCTCGTTCGCGGTGGATGGTGCGCTCATCGCGGCGGCAAGGAGTTCCCTGACCGTCTCGCGGGAGACGGGCTCGTCTGTGTATTTCCGGATGCTTCGCCGTCTCCGGATCGTATCGGGTGTGCTCATCGCAGCTCCCGGGTGGGGTCGCACGGGCTGATATCTCTTCCTGCAGATCCGGATGATGGGGAGATCAGGCCTCTTCATTCTCCTGCATCAGCCGTACCTTTTCCCGGCACTCCTGCAGTTCTTCCGCGGCTCTTTCCTGTTCCGTGATGTCGAGCCCGGTACCGATAACGTACTCGGCATTCCCGTCTCTGTCCCGGAGCACCGCATTCGACCAGTCTATCAGCCGTTTTGCACCGTCTTTGGTGATCCAGTGGTTCCGGGCATGCCGCGATCCGTTGTCGGCGAGCAGATCTGCGAACGCCGACTGTACCGATGCGGCCTCTTCCCCGGGGAGGATGGTCTCCCATACGGTTCTCCCGAGCACCTCCGCCGATGCATATCCCGT
Organism: Methanoculleus taiwanensis; assembly: GCF_004102725.1. Taxonomy (NCBI): domain Archaea; kingdom Methanobacteriati; phylum Methanobacteriota; class Methanomicrobia; order Methanomicrobiales; family Methanomicrobiaceae; genus Methanoculleus; species Methanoculleus taiwanensis. The sequence continues at coordinate 705,536 of NZ_LHQS01000001.1, forward strand.
CGCCTTCTCGCAGGCGGTGTTGAACCGCACGATGCGCCCCCGGGTGTCCATGACGAGCACCAGGGCATCGACGGTATCGAGAATCGCGGTGGAAAAATCCCGTTCCCGGCGGAGCGCCTCTTCCGCTTCGCCCCTCGCCGTCAGTTGCTCATCGATAGTCCGGCGTTCGGTGATGTCGTTCCCGATGGAGAGGATGCCCGTCGGGGTTCCGTCGTCGCCGATGATCGCCCTGTTCGACCAGCGCACCCAGACCCGGCGCCCGTCACGGGTGATATTCTCGTTCTCGTTCAGTCTGAACCGGTCCGATCCCGAGCAGATCTCCTGCATAAGCGCCGTCAGATCCCGTCCTGACGCCTCGGTCGGAGAGACTATCGTGCCGATGACGTTCCGCCCGAGGATCTCCTCCTCCCGGTAGCCGAAGTACTCCTGCGCATACTCGTTGAAGAACGTGATATTCCCTTTCCTGTCCATCTTGAGGATGATGGAGCCTGCGTTCTCCACGAGCTCCCGGTACTTCTTCTCGCTCTCCTGCAGTGCACGCTCGGCACGTTTGCACTCCGTCAGGTCGATGAGGATGACGATGAACCCCTGGTTTCCGTCTTCAAAGACGGTCGGGGCGTACTTCACCTTGAAGAACCGATCGTCGTCGAGTTCGATCTCGAAGTCGCCCTCGGTCTTCTCCCCCGGCAGCCGGGCGAGTTCTTCGAGCAGCTCCTGGATGTCGAGCGCGGCGATTGGGAGATGGTGGATGTTCTTCCCCGTCACCTCGTCCCGATCCTTCCCGAGGATCTTCAGGAAGTAATCGTTGACCATGACGGCCCGGAGATCGGCGTCGAGCACCATCACGCCTTCGCCGGCGAAGTTGATCATCGCCGCAAGGGGCAGGCGCTGTGAGGGGGAGAAGACTTTCGCCATACCGTACTGGCGCATTTCTACCTGCCCCGTCGCCTGCAGGATATCGAGATACCTCCCGACCGAGTGCATATTTTTGCCGAGCTCGCGGGCTATCTCGGTGATGCTCATGCCCTGGGAATTCCTTTTCAAGAGTTCTTTGATCTGCTGCAATTCTTCCCGGTACCGTACCATCGGTATAACTGGTGTTTATTCTCATATTTATATCCGGGGGATATTGGTGACAGACATCTGCTACTGTTGTGTGCAACGGTTGTTTGTTACAAATGGTGCGAGGTTTTTTATAGTAGTGTCTCATCACCTATTGGGCAAGACGCCCCACTGCCTGAGCGTCAGATACGAGGAACCCATATGCATAGTTCGAGTACCAAGAAGCCGGGAGAGAGTTCCTCTCTCCGGATGATGACCCGGGGTCTCACGCTGGCCCTGATCCTGCTCCTGCTTGCAGGAATGACTGCTCCGGCTCTGGCCGCCGATAAATACCTCTACGGAAGCCCGACCCTCTCGGCCTCGATCGCCGGCACCAACGAGTTTTCACCCGGGCAGGAGATCGCGCTTGCGGTCGCCCTGAAGAACAGCGGGCTGAACACCTTCAAGTTCGTCGACCCGACCGCGGTCGCCCGCGACGACCTGCCGAACACGGCAAAACTCGTCACCGCCGCGCTCGGCGCCGACGCCGCCCCGGTCACCGTCAAGACCGACCCGCAGTTCCTCGGCGACATCGCCGGCGGCAAGAGCGCCACCGCCACCTTCACCGTCAAAGTCGCCGAAGGCGCCGCTCCCGGCACCTACAGCCTCCCGCTCACCGTGACCTACACCTACCTCCGCTCCGCCGAGCAGTACGGCAGCGACAGCATCCAGTACTTCTACGAGGAGAAGACCGAGGTGCTCCCGCTCGCGGTCACGATCACCCCCGACCTCCGGGTTGAAGTGCTCGCGGTCACGACCGACGACCTCAACGTCGGCACCGAAGGCTACGTCCACCTGACCCTGAAGAACGCCGGCTACGAGACCGCACAGGGTGCCGTCGCCCGGATCGCCCGGAGCGGCACGAGCCCGGTCGTCCCGACCGACGCCGCCGCCTACCTCGGCGACTTCGCCCCCGGCGAGACCGTCGACGTGACCTTTAAGGCCGCCGTCACCACCGACGCCGAGGCGCAGACCTACCCGCTCGACGCCCTCGTCACCTACACCGACTCGGACGGCGACGCCGCGACCTCAAAGACCGTCACCCTCGGCATCCCGGTCGGCGGCAAGACCGACTTTGCGGTCGTCTCCTCGGGCGCCGTCCTCTACCCCGGCGAGAAGAGCGTTCTTGAAGTCGTCTACAAAAACACCGGCGCCGCCACCGTCTACAACGCACAGGCGCGGATCAGCGCCATCGACCCCTTCACCAGCAACGACGACACCGCCTACCTCGGCGACCTCGCACCCGGCGCGGAAGGAACCGCACGGTTCGAGATGAACGTCGACGCCGACGCCACCCTTAAGGCCTACGGCCTCGACTCCGAGATCCGCTACCGTGACGCCCTCGGCAGCAGCCGGATCTCCGATACCATGAAGGTGCAGGTCGACCTCGCCCAGAAGACCGGCTCACTCGTCACGAACCCCGTCGTTCTCGCCGCAATCGCCGCAATTATCCTCGGCGCGGGCTACTACGTCTTTGTCATGCGCAGAAAGGCCGACGGTCAGAAAGGGGTAATGTGAGGATCCTGCGGCGATCCGTCCGCTCTCCTCACCCTTTTCTCCCTCATGCCGCGAATGCATGGATAATCTACGAGGTGGTGTGATGCAGTCCCCTTTTGAACTTGCTGCCGGAGCCATATCCCGGCGACCCGCACTGGTCGCCGGAATGGTTGCCTGTCTTCTTCTGCTTGCCTTCTACGGCATGACGATGACGAGCATGCAGACCGGCTACGAGACCTACGTCGATCTTGATACCGAGCGGGGCATCCTGCTCGAGAAGTATACCGGAACATTCCAGTCCGACAGCCTCATGGTGCTCGTCGAGGGCGACGACGTCCTCGATCCCGCGGTGCTCGCCTACCTCGACGACCTCGGTGCCGAGATCCGCACCGAGCAGTATGTCCGGAGTGTCAGCAGTATCGCCGACCTCGCCCGTGAGGCGAACGGGGGCGTTCTCCCCACGTCGTACGCCGATGTCGGGCTCGTGAAAGAGCGGATACCGGCAGAGGTACTCTCCCGCTACGTCCCCTCCAATATGATGACCATTGCGGTGGTCACCCTTGATCCGGGACTCGCCGAGGCCTCCCAGAACCAGGTCGTCAGTGCGTTAAATACCCGGGTCGCCCTCTCCGACGTGCCGCCGGGCGTACACGTGGTCGTCACCGGCAACGCTGCGTTCAACCAGCAGATGAGCCAGGAGATGGGAACCAGCATGGGCACCCTCATCGGTGCGGCCATGCTCCTGATGGTGCTGGCCGTCGGGGTTCTCTTCGGACACGTCCGCTACCGCTTCCTCCCGGTTGCGATCGTCGCCGCCGGCCTGATCGCCACTTTCGGGTTCATCGGTCTTACCGGGATGAAGATCAACATGGTCACGATCGCCGCCTTCCCGGTGCTCATCGGGATCGGTATCGACTATGCGATCCAGTTTCACTCCCGGTTCGACGAAGAGGCGCGGAAGGGGTCGCTCTCCGATGCTGTCCGAAACACCATCACGAAAGCCGGGCCTGCCGTCCTGTACGCGATGCTCGCAACCTCGATGGGCTTTATCGCCATGTGGATCTCGCCGCTTCCGATGATCCGGAGTTTCGGGGAGGTCTGCGTGATCGGGGTGGTCGCCTGTTACTTTGCCGCTATTGTCATCGTCCCCACAGTCGGCCTGCTGCTCAAGTACCAACCGAAACCCAGGTCGGAGTCCTCTTCCCTCCCGGCGCGGCGATCCGCCGTCGAGCGGTACGACGAGGGGGTCGGCTCCGTCGTTGAGATGGTTGCGAAGCGTTCCATTCCGGTTCTCCTCATCTGCGGTCTCGTCGCACTCGGCGGGTGGTACGTCGACGGCGAGATCGCGGTCAATACCAATGAAGATACCTTCGTGCCGCCCGATATGCCAGCCCTGATCGACCTGAACAAAGTCTCGCGGACGATGGGCCCGACCTCGGGCATGCCCGTTTATATCAGGGGGACGGACGTCGTCGATCTTGATACCGTCAGGTGGATGCAGGAGTTCCAGGAGTACGAGGCGACGCACAACAGCCAGATAACCGGCTCGCGGAGCATCGCCGACGTCGTCCTCCGGTATAACGGCGGGGAGATGCCGTCGTCCGACGCCGAACTTGCGGCAGTCCTCGACCGGATCCCGGAAGCGGAGAAGAAATCGTACGTGAACGGCAGATCCGAGGCGATCATTGAGATCTTCACTGTGGAGATGGAGAACGACGTCGGGATGTCCTTCGTTAAGCAGATGCAGAAAGAACTCGCCTGGCTCCCGCCGCCGCCGGGTGTGACCGCGACGATCACCGGGACGGGCGAGATGTTTACGAACCTCATCACCGAGATCCGGGAAGGCAAACTCGAGATGACTCTGCTCGGCTTTTCGATGATCTTCGGGCTCCTCTTCCTGATCTTCAGGCGGGTCGGGCGTGCCGGGACGCCTCTCGTACCGATCGTCCTGATCGTCGGCTGGAACGGACTGATCATGTACGTGCTCGGGATCGACTATACGCCGATGACCGCCACGCTCGGGTCGATGACGATCGGCGTGGCGTCGGAGTATACCATCCTGATCATGGAGCGGTACTACGAGGAATGCGAAAACGGCCTCTCCGGGCTCGACGCCATCCGCCAGAGCGTCCAGAAGATCGGGACGGCGATCACGGTCTCGGGGCTGACGACGATCCTCGGGTTCTCGGCGCTGATGCTCTCCACCTTCGGCATCATCAGCAACTTCGGGATCCTGACGGTCATCTCGGTGGGTTTCGCTCTGATCGGGGCGATCATCATCATGCCGGCGATCCTGACGGTCGTCGGGTCGCTGGAGCACCGGTGGGGGAGATCGAAGGCGGAGGCTACCACCTGAGCGGTATCCGCCCCATCCCTTTTTAAGCCGTTATCACGTCCTCCCGACCGGCATAACGGCGAGCGGCGTTTCGTTCTCCGCCATCCCCAGGATCCGTCGGAGAGCCGCATCCTCGAATGCCCCGATAATGACCGTCCCGAGACCGAGCGACTCTGCCTGTAGGTAGATATTCTCCGCAGCGTGTCCGGCCTCGATATGGACGTAGCGGATTCCCCGCTCCCCGTACTTTCCGGTCGTCCGTTCATAGACTCCCGCGATGACGATATTCGCCGCTGCGTCGCGCACAGACTCCTGACCTATGGCGGCCTCTGCAAGCTCGCTCCGGAGATCTCCCGGCCGGATCGGGGCGAGGCGGTGTTCGGCCGGGATGTAGCGGTAGATGCCGGCCGGGAGATCCCCGACGCTGCCGGCCACGACGTACACCTCGAGCGGGTAGAGCGCCCCGGCGGACGGCGCAGTCCGGTGTCCTTCCGGACTGGTGATGCCCTGTGCCGCCCAGAGAAGCTGTGAGACCTCCTGAAGCGTGATCGGCTCTTTGGTGTACTCCCTGACGGAACGGCGACCTGCTATCGCCTCTTCTACCGAGGCGGCGCTCTCCGTCCGGGGAGCGGGAAGGTCTATCGTTTCATTCCCGGTCACGGACTGGCTGGTATTTCCGTCGCTCTCAAGGCCGCTCTCCATGCAGCCCGCCGCCGCCACGGCGGCCAGGACTGCAACAGCGAGCAGCCAGGAATCTCTCGTCATGACCATCAGATCCTTGCGATCCGGCTTATCTTTCGCTCTTCCGCGATATGCTCATCCTTGCCGAAGGGATGGCCGCCGAACCCATGTCGCATCAGCGCGATCGACCGGTAGGTATCGCTGTCCTTCTCCCGGGACTTGAAGAGTTCCATGATCGCGATCGCCGTGACGGGGATCGGCACTTCCCACTGGATGGCGCTCTCGAGAAGCCAGTTCACCTCGCCGGTGTCTTCGACATAACTCTCGATAGACTCGAGATTCCTCTCCTTAAGTCCCTGTTCCATCAGCTCGATGAGCCAGCTCCGGATCACCGACCCGTGCGCCCAGTTGTGGAAGATCGCCCGGAGATCGAGGTCGAACTGCCCACAGCCCCGCATCAGTGAGACACCTTCGCCGATCGCCTGCAGCATCCCGAACTCGATCCCGTTGTGGACGAGCTTGACGAAGTGGCCGCTCCCTGCCTTTCCGGTATGCACCAGCCCCTCGTCGACCGCGAGCCGTCTGAGAACGGGTTCTGCGATCCGAAACCCCTCGGCGGATCCGCCGACCATGAAGCATGCTCCGTGCCGGGCGCCCGTGAACCCGCCGCTCGTGCCGCAGTCGAGGAAGTGGATGCCCTTTTCTGCACACTCCTTCTCCCGTGCCATTGAGTCGAGATAGAAGGAGTTGCCGCCGTCCATCACGACGTCGCCCCGGTCGAGGTGCGGCACCATCTCCGCGAGAACCTCGTCCACCGGCGGGCCTGCCGGAACGGAGAGGTAGATCACCCGTGGAGGTCTGAGGTGTGCGGCGAATTCCGGGTAACTCCCGGCGAAACGGACGCCCTGCTCTTCGAGTTCCGGTTTTTTGTGGTGGGCGGTTCCGACAACGTCGATCCCTTTTTCTGCCGCCTGCACTGCGAGATTCCCGCCCATTTTGCCGAGCCCGACGATACCAAGCTGCATCTGCCCTTCTGCCATCCCGATCACCGACGGGCCGATACCGGTCGGCGGGATGATAAACATAGCGGCTACCGCTCTTTCTTCCTCTGGTTCCGGATCGTCGAGAACGGGAACTTGACGAGGTCGCGAAGACCCCCTGCGGGGGAGAAGTTCCGCATATCCCGCCGCACCTCGGATATGAGTTCGTCGACGATGACATGCTCTTTCGCCTCTCCCTCTTCGCCCACGAGTGCCAGGCGGTGCAGGGAGTAGAGCCCGAGCAGGAAAGCGAAGAAGAAGAAGAAATCCCACTGCTGCAGGTCGAGGGTGACGAAGGCGAGCTCCCGCGCCGGGTCTTTCCAGATGAGCGTCCAGATGAGCTCCCGCTCGGCGAAGAAGTCGACGAAGAGTCCGCCGATGATGGGTGCAATCCCTGCGGCGACCGAGTTTGTGAAGGTGCTCGCGGCGAGGTAACTCGTTGCCTGACCCTGCGGTGCCATCTTGAGACTGATATTCCCCGATGCCAACGAGACGCCGGCGAGGGATATGCCCATGACGATATGGATGGCGATGATGAGGGGTATCGTCAGGACGTAGACGTCCGGGAGGGTGGTGAACGTCCAGGTGAGGATGGTGATCATGAAGAGCGGCCCGCTCACCGCGAGGACGGACTTGTTGCTGAACCGGTCGGCGATCCGGCCCCACGATCTGAAGAAGACGATGTTCATGATCTGGCTGACGATGCCGAGGATGATGACGGTCGAGAGATCGAGCCCGATCCGCTGGAGCATGTAGACCGTGAAGAACGGGGCGGCGAGGTTCACGGCGAAGTTCCAGGATCCAAGGAAGACGATCAGGTTCCGAAAGTTGAGGTCGCGAAACGGCTTTGCGATGATCGAGGCCAGGCCGACCCCATCCCCTGCAACGACCATCCGGGGCTCCGGGGTGGCGGCGAGGAAGTAGATGCCGATAATGCCTGCGACGAGACCAAGCGCGAAGAGAACCGAGTAGCCGACCGTGATCCCCTCCGGGAAGAGGCCGCCCCAGTAGTCGATAAAGAAACCCGCGATGAGGCTGACGACGAGCGCGAGGCCGGTAGAGAGCGTCATCCTTCGGGAGAAGAACGTCCCGAGCATATTCTGCGGGATGAGGTCGCGCATCCAGGAGTTCCACCCGCAGTGCGAGATCGCCGAGAACGAGGAATAGAGGATGATGCAGGCGATAAGAGCGATGATTCCCTGCTCCGGCGAGAGGAGAAACGGTATCAGGATGATCGGCACCCAGAAGAGCCGGCCGATACCGGATGCGAGGACGACGACGAGCCGGCGGTTCCGGACTCTGTCGACGATGTAGATGGACGGGATCTGCAGGAGTTCCGCGAGCGGTGGGATCGCGGCGAGAAGCCCGATGAGCGTGTTCGACGCCCCGAGCTCGAGAGCGAAGGCTACGAGGAAGATGCCGCCGGTCAGCGTCACCATGGCCTGCGTGGCGAGGCCGTCCCGGGTGACCCATTTCAGGCCGTGCTGAATATCGTCGTCCGTGAGGGTCTCTTTCGTCTCGAGTACCATGCTTCCACCTGTCTGTCGGGGTCTCTGCCCCTGATGCCCGACCCTTTTGCGGACGCCCGCACCCCTATCCGGAGAACCATCTGCGTCGATCCGGGTCGGATGCTCCGGGTTAAGGCTCTCTCCCGGGATCGGGGTGAGCGGAGCGAGTACCCTTGTATAAAAAGCACATTATATTAATCTGACCCGGCGCAGATCAGGCCGCTCTGATGAGTTTCTGCAAATAGAGTTACACTCTCACCGAATCTGATCCGGCGGCAGCACAGAAGGGCAGAGAGGCTGAGGCTGTCTCCCTCCCCGGTTCACCCCTGTGACGACCACGCCGTCCGGAAGTCGGGGTAGAGCGTCAGGCCGCCGCAGGCATAGATCGTCTGCCCGGTGATATACGCTGAGTCGTCCGATGCAAGGAAGGCAAATACGGCAGCAATCTCCTCCGGAGTGCCCGCACGGCCGATCGGGATGTGGCTCTTGACGAGCGCCTTCTTCTCCGGGTCGTCGAGCCATGCCCTGTTTATCGGCGTCTCGATCGCGCCTGGCCCGACGGCGTTGACACGGATACCCCTCGCCGCGTACTCGAGTGCGAGCGTCCGGGTGAGGTTTCCCACCCCGGCTTTGCTGACGGCGTACGGGGTATACCCTGGTTTTGGGATGATCTGGTGGACGGAAGAGTTGTTGATGATGATCCCCCCGCCGTCTCGTGAGAGGAAGTGCCTGATCGCTTCCCGTGCACAGAGGAATGCGCCGCGAAGGTTTACGCCGAGGACTTTATCGTAGTCGGCGGCCGTCACCTCTTCGGTCGGGCTCGTCTTCTGGATGCCTGCATTGTTCACCAGGATATCGAGCCTCCCCCACGCATCGATGACCTCGCCGAAGATCCTGGCGACCGCCGTTTCGTCCGCGACGTTGGCTTTGACCACCATCTCCCGGCACCCGTGCTCCCGGATCACCCTGCAGGCCTTGTTGACCTCGTCTTCGGTGATCTCTGCCTCTTCCCTGCTTGAATGGTAGTTGATGGCGACGTTCGCCCCTTCCTCTGCGAAACGGATGGCGATTGCCCTGCCGATACCGGTCGACCCGCCCGTTACCAGCGCATACTTCCCTTCGAGTCTCCTCATGATTGTTGCCCCCGGGCTTTGTGGCCTTCACCTGACTTATGTATATCCCCAGGGAGTCCGCCTGTCCGATACGGGTCGCAAATGGGAAAAAGAGATCCGGTCTATCCGGAACTGCCGTTCACCGATTCCCGAGCTCCCGGTCGAGCGTCTGCAGATCGCCTCCGGCAGCACGGGTCTTTTCAAGGACGCTCTCCGCCGACTCCTCCTCTTCGACCTGCTCTTTGACGAACCACCGGAGCATCTCCTGCGCATCCCGGTCGTTCTCCTCCTCCGCGATCCGCATCAGGTTGTTGATGAGCCCGGTCACCCGCTGCTCGTGGTTGTAGGTCTCTGCAAAGACCTCCTCCGGCGACGCCCAGTCGGACGGGGGTGCGTCGATCGGGAGCAGCCGGATGCGGTAGTCTCGCGAGGCGAGGTGATCGAAGATCTTCATCGCGTGCGTCTTCTCCTCCTCCGCCTGCTTTCGCATCCAGTGGGCAAACCCACGCAGGCGGTTCGCCTCGAGGTAGGCCGCCATCGAGAGGTAGAGGTATGCGGAGTAGAGTTCCCATTTGACCTGTTCGTTCAGTGCGTCGCCGAGTCGTGTGCTTATCATACAGAATTCCTCACTCCTTCCCGTTGCCCGAACCGTATTTATGCGTTGCGACCTCCCGTGAGCGGTCAGCGATACTCCTCGAGCACCGCACGAACCGCCTCGTCCCGCGACCGGGTGCGCTTCTCAAGGTGCCGGAACTTCTCTCCGAAGACGGGCATCTTCCGGTCGTAGAACGTCCCGAGCGGGATGCGGGCCAGCGAGGTATAGTCCCATTCGCGGGCTTTCGCGAGCGCCTGATCGAAGTCCGTCGTGTCGATTCCCTCGAGGTCGTAGACCTGATCGTTGTAGCAGTCCGTCAGGTTGAAGTAAGTCGCACAGATCTGCAGCACCTCTACGAACGAAAAACCCTCGTGCAGGATGGCGTCCTTGAACGTCTGCTTTAAGGGTTTGAGCTTTTTTGTGTATCCCCGGGAGACGAACGTCGCGCCGCTCACGAGCATCAGTTCGAGAGGGTTAATCGGCCGTTCGGTGATCCCGTCCGGCGTCGAACGGCCCTTGAAGCCGTACGGCGACGTCGGCGTGTACTGACCGGTGGTCAGACCGTATACCCGGTTGTCGTGGACGATCACGGTAATATCCGCGTTCCGTTTCGCCGCAAAGACGAGGTGATCGAGCCCCTCCGCATAGGTATCGCCGTCGCCGACGAAGCAGATCACGTGGAGATCCGGGTTTGCGAGCTTGATCCCGGTTGCAAGCGGGATCGCACGCCCGTGGATGGCGTAGAAACTGTTGACGTTTAAGTAGTCGGTCAGTTTGCCGTGGCATCCGATTCCCCCGACGATGACGAATTTTTCAAGGGGAATCCCCTTCGACTCCGCAAGTTCCGCAAGAGCGGACTTCATCATATGCTCGATCGAGAAGTTCCCGCACCCCGGGCACCAGGTATTCTCCGCCGGGCTGATGAGGTTGCCCGCGGGTTTCCCTGCCGTCTTTTCGTTGCTCATCCGATCACCTCCGCTAGTCTCCTCTCCAGTTCGTCGACCGAGAACGGCCTCCCGTCGTACTTCAGCACGAGTTCGTCGACCCAAAATCCGTTCTGCCGGAGCAGCCGTGCGAGCTGACCCGTGGCGTTGTTCTCGACCGCGATCACCCGGTGCACCCCGAGCATCGCCTCGCGCCATTGCCTGACCGGGAAGGGTGCGAAGATGAGCGGCCGGACGACCTTTACCCCGAACCGTGCCGCCGCCTCGATGCAGGCCGCCTTCTCCGAGCCCCAGCAGACGAGTGCGATTCCCGCGCCCGCGACCCCCGCTACCTCGACACCTCTGAACGTCTCGAGCTCGCGGTGGAGGCTTTCGGCCTTTCTGAGCACCTTCTCTTGCATGCCGGCGACGAGCTCCGCCTTCTCCGTGGTGAACCCCGCCTCGTCGTGCGCATAGCTGTTCGCCTTGACCGGCGCCGTGCTCTCCGGCGGGAACGCGAGCGGTGAGATGCCGTCTTCTGTAGCCGCATACCTCCGGTAAGGTTTCACTCCGTCCGCGAACACCGGGGGAAGCTCCGGTATCGCCCCGCTCGCATCGATATCGAAGGTGTACCCGCCCTCAGCGAGGGTCTTATCGGTCAGGATGATCGAGGGTATCTGGTACTTCCAGGCAAGCCCGAGGGCGACGGCCGACCAGTAGTACATCTCTTCGAGGTCTCCCGGAACGACGACGAAGCGGGGGAACTCTCCCTGGCCGGCATTCAGGACGAAGTGGAGATCCGCCTGAGAGGTATACGTTGGAACGCCGGTGCTCGGGCCCGGACGCTGCCCGAGGACGATCGTCACCGGCGTCTCGGACATCCCCGCAAGGCTCAGCCCTTCGGTCATGAGACAGAACCCGCCTCCCGAGGTGCAGACCGCCGTCTTGTTGCCGGCGTACGCAAGTCCTAGCGCCATCAGCATCACCCCGATCTCGTTCTCGGGGTGGATGACCTTCACCGAGAGGTCGTCTGCATGCTCGGCGAGAAAATGGAGGAGGTTTGAGGTGGGCGTCATCGGATAGGCGACGAGGGTGTCGAGGCCTCCCCTGACGAGACCGAGGCCTGCCGCCTGGTTGCCGGTGAGCACCGGGAGGGTCGGGCGGCCAAGCGGCTCGATCCGGATCACCTCCGGAGCGGCGTCGTATCCGCGGCGGGCGACCCGCAGATTGACGTCCAGGTACTTCTCCGGGACGGTCGTTTTAAAGACGTCCGTCAGGATCTCCCAGGCAATCCCGGCAGCCTTGCAGAACCCCCCGATGATTGCGGAGTTTTTGGTGATCTGCGGGGCGTTCTCTTCTTTGAGAATCCGATCGACGTCGATAGGGTGTCCGGTTGCGTTCACCACCTGGTAGGAGTCGTAGACGACGATCGTATCGTCGCGGATCGCTTCCGTGTGGCGGTCGATGCAGTTCTGATCGAGCGCCAGCAGGATATCGAAGGTATCCCTGGTGGCACCGATCTTCTCTTCCGCCGCCCGGATCACCGCGAAGTTATGCCCGCCCCGTATCAGGGAGGGGTAATCGAAGTACATGTACACCCGGTACCCGAGATGATTGAAGAGGCTCGCTATCGTCAGCCCGGCCGTGTTGATACCCTCCCCGGCTTTTCCGCCGATCATGACGCTACATTCACGCATGCTGATCGCGGGGCGTGTGCGGGCATCAATAATATAGTTACCCGATTGCCCTGCGGGTGAAAAAAGGGGAGAATCTTTTTAGCGCACGATGGGTGATGCGGTCTCGTCGAAGGGATTCGATCGCATCGCAAGCGAGAAGAGGTACGGGTAGTTCTTCTGCATGTGGTGCATGTAGGCGAGCCACTGGCGCACGAGCAGCGTGTAGACCCGCTGGACGTCTCCGGTGAGGTGGCGGATATCGCTCTCCGGCAGGTCGGTAAGGTCGCCTCTTCGCTCGAGCTCCTCGGTGAGGTGGAAGGCGGCACGCAGGAGTTCAGTGAAGGACTCGTGTTCGAGGAGGACGGGATTTTCAAGGAGCCTCAAGAGAAAACCCCGCCGCTCCATGAGGTAGGTGCGGATCGCCTCAAGATCGAGGTCGCCGACGGTAATCTCGTAGGGATACCCGAGAAGCCGGTCGTGGACGCGGGCGAACGTATCATCGCTCCAGTCTCCCCTGACGATGAGGTCGCTCCTGATCTTCTCGAGATTCGGGTCGCGGTCGGAGAGGTACGCGAGAAGTCCAGTCCCTACCTCGGAGAAAAACGTCCCGATGACCATATTCAGCTTCTCGAGCCGGTCGCGTTTTGCCCGGACACTTAAGAGCTGGTTCAATATCAGCGTCACCAGAAGGATGTTGATCGGCAGAAATCCCATTGCGTTAAAGATGTACTGGTAGGTATTCATCGCATCTCCGAAGAGGAGATACTTGGTCATGTAGATCAGAACGGAGATCGCGACGAGAGCGATCCCGAGGCGGGTCTCCCACTTTTGCAGTATATTCATATGCACCGTTACCTTCGGATCAGCGTGGGAGGAGGCGAGAGAAAAGGGTAGCGTTTCCTGCCGCCGTTTCGTAAAGTCGGTCGGGGTATCTCCCCGCCTGGTGCGGGAAAAAGAGTGGGGCGGTGATTCTGCCGTGGGGTCTCTCTAAGGGGCTATGTGACCATTCTTCCCGCAGCGATCTCCTGCTGCTGGAGTTCCCGCTCATGCTCTTCTGCCATCTGCTCGGCAACCCATGCCGCCAGATCGGCAAGCCCTTCCACGAGCGGAATCTGCGGTTCGTATCCGAGAACTTCCCGTGCCCGTCCGATATCCGCAAAGCAGTGCCTGACCTCACCGATCCGGTGTGTACCGGTCTCTTCAGGCTGGAGATCGGGTCTTCCCATGAGGAGAGCCATGGTGGTCGCGACGCTCCGGAACGTATACGGGCGGCCGTTTCCTATGTTGAAGGTCATGCCTGCGGCTTTCGGCACCTCGAGCGCCAGACGGAATGCACGTGCAACATCGTAGACGCTCACGAAGTCGCGCTGCTGCTGCCCGTCTTCAAAGAGCAGCGGCGACTCGTCCAGCAGGAGCCGGGCGGCGTAGTCGGTCAGGGCGCCCGTATACGGGTTTGCATATCCCTGCCGGGGGCCGTAGACGTTGAAGAGGCGGAGCGCCACCGTCGGGATGCCGTACGTGCCCCCGATCATCATGCACATCTTCTCCTGGTTGTACTTCGAGAGGGCGTATATGGACTTCGGGGAGGGTTCTTTCCCCTCCGGGGTCGGAAGCGGGTAGAGCACCTCCCCGTCCGGGCTTCGGGGTTCGAAATCGCCCTTCGCCAGCCGGTCGGGCCTTCTCTCGATGGTCGTGTACACCGATCCGTTGAACGATCCGTACAGCCCCTCCCCGTAGATGCTGCTGCTCGAGGCGACGATGAGCCGCCCGACCGGGTTTTTGATGAGTTCTTCGAGCAGCACCGCTGTGCCGAGGTTGTTTGTACTCATGTACTGCTCGATGGTGTACATGCTCTGCCGTGTACTGACGGATGCGGCGAGATGAATGACGGCATCGACCCCTTCGAGCGCCTCCTGCACCGTATGGGCGTCCCGGATATCCCCGACCATCAGGTCAGCCCTCGGGTCGAGATGCTTTGGAAGCTTGCGGTCTACTCCATGCACCCTCGGTGAGAGGTTATCCAGAATCCGGACGTGGTATCCGTGTCTGAAAAGCTCGTCGGTAAGATGTGAACCGATAAATCCAGCCCCCCCGGTGATAAGAATGGTAGTATTCGTGTCATCACTCATGGTGATCAGGCACTCATCATACTCTCTTTGCATTAAATATTATCGTCAAAATTGAATAAATTGGTGTGAATATTCTATTCCTGTTCGGATATCCTGAAGCGGTTTCTTTGATCGATCGGATGTTCGTCCCGCGGCTGTACGGGCAGCAGGATGCGGGCACTGCCGCTACCCGGGGAGCCGTTGCACGAGGCGGCAGTACTGCCGTGAACCGCTCCTGTCACTGCCCGCCGGAACTATCGCACACCGGCAGAGCCCACGTATCCGCAGAGCCGTGTTCCGGGATGCGAAACTCTCAAATAGCTCGCTGACAAGGAATGGTTTATGACAATCAAGTACCTGCTTTCCGTTATGGCGGTGCTGGTCGCTCTGTCGCTGACCGCTGCGTGCACCGGAACGCCCGATAATGGCACGGCACCGGCGACACCGACGCCGACACAGACCACTCAAGGAACCGCTACGACCGTTCAGACGGTTGTGCCCCTGACCCCTCAGCCGACCGAGATGCCGCCGTCGAACCTCGGTGAGGTAGATATCCAGGCTCAGAAAGATCCGGTTTCGAACGAGATCTCGGTCATTTTCCGCGGCGGTAAGGGACAGTCCTGGACGCGGGATCTCAATGTTACCGTCGTCCGTTCGGACGGCACCATCGTCAACAACTACGATATGGAGCCGCGGATCGGCAGCGAGGTGGATATCCCGGGGACACGCGGGGACGATCGCGTGATCGTGATCGCCACGATGAGTACCGGGAACAGCTACCGCGTTTACGATACTATCCTCCGGGGACGCTGAACCCCGGACATGGCAGGGAAACCACCGGGGGCATTCCCTGCCTTCTCTCTCCTGATATGCCGGCCACTCTTTTCACGGATCAGGGCTCGCTCCTGACATCCCACCTGACGAGGAGGCCGTCGTCCATCGGTTCGGCGTCCCGCAGACGCAACCTGATAAAATCCGCCTCGTTCAGAAATCCCTGTCCGTCCGCCGGGGTGGGGGCATCTTTTCCACCGATGATCAGACTTCCGACATACGTATAGACCTCGTCGACGAGACCCTGGCTGATGAGTGACCAGATCAGGGTGCCGCCCCCTTCCACCATCAGGCGGCGGACGCCGTACCGGTAGAGTATATTGAGGAGTTCCGCAAGATCGACCGCCGTCTCCCCCACGACCACGACCGTCCCGAGCTTCCCGAGTTCTTCGACCCGCTCCCGGGGAGCACTCCCGGCGACGGCGATGATCCGCCGTCCGGTTCCTTTCCGGAGGATATCGGCGTCGGGCGGGGTTCTGGCCTGGCTGTCGACGACCACCCTGATCGGGTCTTCATCTTTCCCCTCCTGGCGGCGCATCGCCCGAAGATCCGGATTCTTCACCGTCAGCGAGGGATTGTCAGCAAGAACCGTCCCGATGCCGACCATGATTGCATCGCTCTCGGCCTTGATGCGATCGACCCGCACGAAGTCATTTTTCCCGGAGATCTTCACCTGTCTCCGCTCTTTCGTGGATATCTTTCCATCGGCACTCATCGCGACGTTGACAAAGACATGTGGACGCATATGCTTTCAGTATTACATCCGCCGCACCATATTAGCCTCGCTCTTCGCGCCTCGCCGGCGCTGTTCCTCTCCCGGTGGCGGCAGAATATACGGGTTGCTGGAGGGGGTCTTTCCCCAATATCTTCATTAATCTTTTCTTTTTCACTGATTGATGCGATCTGTGCGATTTAAAAGTACGAATGGTATAAATATCACTACTTGAATACTCTACCTCACTGGTACAATGCCCAAAACTCAGTATTGCCGTTCCGTATGGCTCGAGAACCTCTATACCGAAGGGGATCTCGTCAGGATGGTGGCAATACTGGCATTTGTGGCGGTATCGCTCATGATAACGGCCTATGCTCTTGGTACCCAGACAGCCCCGTTCTATCCGCTCATCTACTGCATCCCGATCATACTGATCTCGCTCTGGTTTCCAAGGCAGGGGATCAAGGTGACGGCGCTCCTCGTTGCCGGTTTCCTGCTCATCAATCTCTATTTCTCAATGGGCGGAACGCCGGTCGATCCTGTTTCATCCGTGCTGTACGCCTCTATATTCTTCTGGATGCTCGGTGCAACGTCTCTTTTTACCCGAAACGTAAACCTCGCTGTTTCGCGATACCGGAAACTGATTGAAGATGCCGACGATGCACGGTTCCTCTGTGATGCCGGCACGCTCCGGATTCTTGCCGTCAATCAGAGATGCGCCGAGATCTTCGGCTATGAGCCGTACGAGCTTATCGGTGTCCCTCCCGAGACGCTCTGGGGGGATGAAGCGGAGCGTAGCTCGTTTGCAGAGGCGATGGGGCGGGAAGGGTATGTCGCGAATCTTGAGCAGACGTTCATCTCAAAGGGCGGGGAAGCGAACGAAGTGCTCCTCTCGGGAAGAACCCTTCTCCCCGACAACATCCTTGAGTGCTCGCTCGTCAATATCGGGCACCTGCGCAACGAGCGTGATCTGCTGCTCAGGTCGAACGGCCGTCTCCAGCGGCTCATCTACCAGTCCCACGATCTCATCTTCATGCAGGACTTACACGGCAGGTTCGTCCATTTCTACTGGCTTTTGGCGGCAGAGAACGGTATCGATCCGTCGGCGATGATCGGGAAGACGGTGGATGCTCTCCTGCCTCCCGAGGCGGCCGAACACCATTGCTCACGGCTCTGTGAAGTGGTAGAGACCCGTGCGACGATCAGCTACGAGCTCACCTGCGGCATCAACGGCTCCGCCCGCGTTCTCTCGATGACGCTTGGGCCCATGTCGGGCTCCGATGGCGGGCTCGTCGGCGTGGTCGGAACGGCACGCGACATCACCGAGACGAAACAGCAGAAACTGGCGTGCATGCAGCTTGAGTGGGAGATCGACCAGTGGAAGGAGTTCATCACGACTGCTGCCCACGAATTGCGCACACCCCTTCAGCCGATCATCGGGTACCTGAGGCTGATGCTCGACGATCCTGAGTACTACGCTCTGAACGACGAGGCCTGCCGCCTGCTCGGGCTCTGTCTCGAGAGTTCGAGCCACGAGTGCGAAGTGGTCGATAAGATGCTCGAGCTGAGTCTCCTCGCTATGGAGCATGTCGAACTGCAGATCTCGGACGTCGCCGCCCGCCCGCTGATCGAGAGCGTCATCGCCGACGGGGGCTACGATCGGGACGCAGTGATTGAGAACGAGGTGCCGGAGGGGCTGCATATCCGGGGCGATCGCGACCGGCTGCACCAGGTTCTGGAGAGCCTGATCTCCAATGCAGTAAAGTATAATAAACCCCCGAGGAAAGTATGGATACGGTACACCGGATCAAATCAGAACCATTATATTATGGTAATCGATAATGGCATCGGTATCCCCGCCGATGTAATGGACTCAATCTTCAGGCCGTTTTACATCGGTGACGGTTCGCAGCTCAATCGGGAATGCGGACGTCTTGGCCTTGGGCTTTCCATCGCCAAAAAGTATATCAGAATGCATGGGGGAGACATATCCGTAACCAGTGATCTGGGGGCAGGAAGTACCTTTACCGTTCGAATATCCAAGGAGGTGTAATATGGGCGAAAAAATCATGGTGGTGGATGATGATCTGCCGACCCTCGAAGTAATGGAGCTATTGCTGCGCAAGATTGATCGCGAGCCGCTTTTAGTGCATAATGGGTGGGATGCACTCCGTATCCTGAAGAAAGAGCGACCCGCGCTGATCATTCTTGACGTGATGATGTCTCCCATCGACGGGTGGCAGTTCCTGGAAGAGCTGAAACGGAATGAGGAACTCAAAGAGATCCCGGTTCTGCTCTTCACCGCAAAGCACGTCTGGCCGGAGGAGTACTCGCGGTATGCAGACGACATCGTCGGTGTCCTCGAAAAACCGATCTCGCTTGCGGAATTAAAGACTGTTCTTGAGAGAATTCTTCCCAAAGAGAACTCTCCTTATTTGAAAAACCCTGTCGGAAACGCTTCGCATACAGGCGGCAGATAACGACAACGTGCAGATACGCATCAGGAATCTGTTTCATCTTCGTTCGTCCGGCAGCTGCAGGGTTACGCGATCGCGGATCTTTGGCCGGCATCACCTTTTTTCTGCCCCCTGCCGCCCCGGAAGGCATCGCGGAACGTATGAATCTCCGGGCAGTCCGTTTCCGGGAAACCGAAAGTAATTTTTGTCTCGAGTCCCGGTATACCGCTTTAGTGGATGTTCGATGAAGGTAACAGATCTGCCAGCCGCCCTCTCACTGCAGGAGTATCGGGGAATAATCGGAGAGGAGAAGATCGCGGTGCTCGAAGACCTTGCAGGTCGGCTTAACGGCGTTACGTTCCAGGAGATCAACTCCACCCGGTCGGGTGGCGGAGTGGCCGAGATCTTAAACTCCTATATTCCTTTCTTAAAAGCCCTCGGCCTTGAGACGACGTGGAGTGTTATGGAAGCGGAGGCTCCGTTTTTTGATGTGACAAAGACACTCCACAACTTCCTGCAGGGCAGGGACGGCTTTTCTCCGTTGATGATCGAGGTGTATTGGGAGACGCTGCGGAGGAACGAGGGCCTTATCGACGACGATGCCGACGTCGTCACCATCCACGACCCGCAGCCGCTCGGGCTGATCGAGTATGCGACCCGTAGCGACCTCGAGCGAAAGCGATTCATCTGGCGGTGCCACGTCCAGCTCGAGACGCTCTCCGTCGATACGGCCAGTGAGATTGGACGGTTCATGAGGAAACTCGTGGAGCAGTACCACGCCAGTGTCTTCTCAAGCCTCCAGTACCTTCCGCTCTGGCGGGTCCCGAGTTTCATCATCCCGCCGTTCATCGATCCGCTCTCCGATAAGAACCGCGATCTCACCGGGCAGGAGATCGACGGTGTTCTTGCAAAGTACGGTATCGAGACGGAAAAACCGCTCATCACCCAGGTCTCGCGGTACGATACCTTCAAAGATCCCGTCGGTGTCATCGAGGCCTTTCGCAGGGTCAGGGAGAAGGTTCCCTGCCAGCTCCTCCTCGTCGGCGGACGGGCATGCGACGATCCCGAGTGCTTCCTCGTCCTGCGGAACGTCAGAGATGCCGCGGAGGATCATCCCGATATCCATATTCTTGACCTTCCGCCGGACAGCCACCTGGAGATCAACGCCCTGCAGAGGGCTTCAGCGATCATCGTGCAGAAATCGATAAAAGAGGGGTTCGGCCTCACCGTCTCGGAGGGTTTCTGGAAAGGCAAGCCCGTCGTCGGCGGCAACGTCGGCGGAATCCCGCTCCAGGTGAGGGACGGGTGGAACGGATACCTTGTCTCGACCGTGCAGGAGACCGCAGATCGGCTCGTTCATCTCCTGAAAAATCCGGATCTTGCCGGGCGGATGGGGGCTCGCGGAAAGGAGTTCGTGCGGGAGAACTTCCTCCTCCCGCGGGGTGTCCACGACCATCTCACCGTCGCCGACCAGCTTGTCAACGGTAAGATAACCGCCCGGGAGAGTGTGATCTGTTACCATCCCCGCGTGCTGAGCCCCGAGCCCGTGAACAACTCAATGCACCTCTGATACCGTTCCCCGATGCACATACACACCAGAGCCGGGTGAGACGCATGCTCTCATGAGAATCGCTGTTGCATGTACGGGACGCGGGGGGCTCGACGACACGATAGCCCCGTCTTTACGCTGGTCGATGCCGACGTTCAGACTATCACAGGGGAGAATACCGTTTCCCGAAGCCGGCATGCGAACTGCCCGTATCCTCATTGAGCGGGGAGTGGATGCTGTGATCGCCGGAGAGTTCGAGCCGGAGGTTCTGGATGTATTCGTGCCCGCGGGAATACCGACGTACCCGTCGATTAGGCCACCCGGACGAGCGGTGGCGACATCACGCTCGGGGCGAAGCGGCGGGACTTCGGGCGGAAGCCGCCACGGCAGCGATAACGCTCGGGCGACTTTTCCTCCTGGAGTTCGAGCGGCGTACTCTTGCGGGTCTCAAGCCGCTTTCCCACTGCCGACGGTCGAGAGGTCGTTCTTCCGAAGGAACTCGCGGATCTTCCGCGACTCGACCCATCCCCTGTCGAGCTCTTTGATGATCGCGTTGATCCGTTGCACCTGTTCCGCAATGCTCCGCGACGTATCCTCATCCTCAAGCAGGTCGGCCCGTGCCTGGATCACCTGCAGGGGATGGCGGATATGATCGCCGAGGATCGCAAACTGTTCGATATTCCGCTCGATCTGATCGTACGCCTGCTGTTTGATCTCCCGGATTGTAATCTGCCCGGTGATGTCCTGGATATGGATGAGGTATCCCTTGACGGAGCCTTTCTCCGGTGACCGGATCGGGCGTACCCATACGTCGAGGTACAATGTTCCCTGTGTGAGGGTACCCCGGGAAGAGCGTCCCCGGCCGCTCTCCCACCGGACGACCTCGTGGAGCGTCTCTCCGGAGAGGAGTCTCTCCCGCCCGGTCAGAAGATCCGGAAATATGGTGAAGATACTGAGATCCCCGGGGGTGCACCGGCTCACGGCACCGAAGAGCGCCGTGAACGCCGGGTTGACGTCAAGCAGTCGGCCACTGATCCCGCAGTAGGCTATCCCGATCGGCGACGTCTCGAAGATGGTCTTAAAGCGCCGTTCACTCGCGAGCACCCGTTCTTCCGTCTCGATCCGATCTGTGATAGTATATGATGCGCCGATCACCGCTCCGACGTCTCCGTCTCCGTTATAGGGTGGGTGTGTGGCATGCCGTATCTCGCCTGAGACCGGGCACCCGGAGAGGGCAGCCTCTCGTGCCCTCGCCGCCGGAGCCTCGATCAGCCCTGCAGAACCCTCGTCACTCGCGGCTGCCAGCCGGTTGCTGCAGGTGCAGCGCCCGCTCCGGTCGAAGATGGATACCTCCCCGGGCGGTGCAGCGAGGATAGCGTTGATCTTCGGGATGGGGAGGTTCGATCCCGGGCCCTCATTGTGCGCGTTCCGATCTCCAGACTCGCACTCGAGGGCATCGAGGTCGTTTGAGAGCAGCCGCACTGCATCACATATCCGGGATACCCTTCCGGCGCCCTCGTCTTCTGCAGAAGCGGCGATGGTGGTCAGGGCAGAGCGCATTGCAGCAATGCGCCGCTTGAGAGTTGTTTCATTCATGCCATCGTTCCTGTTCTGTGTCTATCGATCTCTCCGTCTCCGCTCCCGGCGGGGAGCGGGTGCGATGCCACGACCCTTATACATCTCTTAATGCCCGGTTCGCAGAGTTACGGGGTATTTTCGCAAAATTCAGCAGTGAAAACGTCTCCGTTCCGATCCTTTCGGTCCGGCCGGATGCCGGGAATCCTTCCGGTCTGCCGGGCATGTCACTGAACCGGTAGTAGAGTACACTGGAGGCATTAATATATTTTTGATATTATATTGTGCAGGTTTTTTGCTAAAAGAATGGTTTTATACCAGGCATCCTGATTTTCAGCGAAGTGTGGGTCTTTCCTTCCCGCACCGGTACAAACCGGGTACCCGGCCGACCGCTGCCGGTACACGCCTGGAATACTGCATCTCTTTCGGATACTGTCCGCCCTTTTCTGATTTTACCGGACTCAAATGCTTTAAAGCACTATTTCGAGTGTTGCTGCCCGGCCTGAATATAAAAACGTTTAACTACTGTATTGTGCAACAACTCTGAAGGGCGGTGTTCGCCGGGTGATGCAGTACCGAAAGGATGATCTTGTTCTTTACAGTATCCTGGGATTTGTTATCTTCACCCTGCTTATCGCAGAACTTGGCCTGTTTCTCCTCTCAGGCGGCGTATACATCCTTATCACCCATCTCTTCTACTTTCCGGTAGTATTTGCAGCGTTCTACTATCCGCGAAAGGGTATTCTGCTCGCTACGCTCTGTGCTGCGGCATATCTCACGGCCATCTATAGTATCGCCTCTCCGGGCACCGGTGTCCTTGCGGCAGCCACGATGCAGTTCTACGTCTTCGTCAGCCTCGGCGTTGCCATCTCGGTCGTATCGGGAGACCTGAAAGTGAACGAGATGATGTACCGGAACATCTTCGATCACGCCGGCAGTGCAATCTGCCTCATCGACGCCCGTTCCGGGACTATCCTCGAGACGAACCGGCGGTGTACCTGGATGGCCGGAGTGGAGAGGCCGGAAGGGTTCCTGGCATCCCTCGATCAGCTCCTGCCCTCCCGGGTCGAGCGTGAGGAGTTTCTCCGGCGACTGCATTCCGGCGAGGCGATATCGAATTACGAGACCGTTCTTATACTCCCGGACGGAACCGGTAGAGACCTCCTTGTCTCGGCAGGTCTCCTCCCGAACGAGGTGATCATCATGACGCTTGAGGATATTACCGGGCGGAAACGTGATGAGGCGACCCTTCGCGAGAGCGAGCGGCGTTTCCGGGAACTCGCAGAGCTGCTGCCCCAACCGGTCTTCGAGTTCGGCCGGGATGGCCTCTTCATGTTTGCCAACCGGAGCGCGTTTGCGGTGTTCGGATACACTCCCGACGGCCTGCAGCAGGGCGTGCACGTCCTGCAGACGGTCGTTCCCGAAGATCGTGAACGGGCGGCGGCGGGAATCCGGCGTATCATGGAGGGAGGAGAGCGCTCGCACTCTGCCGAGTACACCGCTCTCCGAACGGACGGAAGCACGTTCCCCGTCATCATCTCATCAGGCTCCATCGACGAAGACGGGCGGGTGACGGGGGTGCGCGGCGTCATCGTCGATATCTCGGAGCGGAAAAGGATCGAGGCGCTCGACCGCGAGCATATGCGGAATCTTGAGTTCCTCTCGAGGACGGCGACGGAGCTCTCGGAGATGACGGGTGATGGTGATACCTACGCATACATCAGCGATCGCCTGCTTGAGATCTTCCCCGGTTCATCGAACGTCGTCAGTTCCATTGACGATGCCGTCCGGAGGGCGCAGGTACGGGTTGTCGGCGGGTCCGACGAGTTTCGGAACGCAATGGATGAGGTCCGGGAGAGCAGGCCTGAAGGGTTGCAGTTTGAGATCCCTCCGGCAGGTATGGCGAGCATGCTCGCGGGCGGGGTTGCCGAGATCACCGGCGGCGTCGACGAGAGTTCCTTTGGGCAGCTCTCGCCCTACCTCTGCAGCAGAATCGGCGATGCCCTCGGGGGAGGACGAATATACGGCATCGGCTTTACGTGGGGCGGACGGCTCTTCGCCGCTGCGCTTGTGTGTCTTCCCTCCGGATGTGATCTCCATGATCGCGGCGTACTGGCGGTTTTTACGCATCAGGCGTCCATAGCACTGCAGCGACGGGTTGCCGAAGACGAGCTCCGTGACCGTGAGGCGCAGTACCGCACCCTCTTTGAGAACTCGTCGGACGGCATCCTCCTGATGACGGAGGTATTCATCGACTGCAACGAACGCGCCCTGGAGATGCTCGGCTACTCACGGGATGAGGTGGTGGGTAGAAGGCCGGAGGAGATCTCCCCGGCAGTCCAGCCGGACGGCACGAGTTCCGCCGATCGTGCCCGGGAGAAGACCTGTGCCGCACTTGCCGGGACGCCGCAGCAGTTCTCATGGCAGCACCGGAGGAAGGACGGCACCCTCGTCGATACCGAAGTCTCCTTAAAAGCCCTGTCGCTGCACGGCGAGATCGTCCTGCAGGCCTCGCTCCGCGACGTTACCGAGCGGATCAGGGCCGAAGAGGCGATCCGGCAGATCAACCGGAAACTCCACCTCCTCTCAAGTATCACCCGGCACGATATCTTAAACCAGATCACGGGGATCGTCGGCTACCTTGAGATCCTGAATGACTCAACGCCCCCTGACCCGGAAGTGCAGGAGTACTTCCAGAGGATTGCCGATCTGACGAAGACTATCCAGCGGCAGATCACCTTCACCCGCGACTACGAGGATCTGGGGCTCAAAGCGCCTCTGTGGCAGCGCCTCGATGACGTCGTGCACGCCGCCGCAGCGAGCCTCGACCCGGGGGCAGGTATCACCGTCCGGATTGACGTCGGGAATGCCGAGATATTTGCCGATTCCATGTTTGAGAAGGTCTTCTTCAATCTCCTTGAAAACTCTCTCCGGCACGGGGAGACGGTCTCCGGGATCCGGGTCGCGTTCACCGTCCGGAACGGCAGGGGTGTGATATCCGTTAGCGACGACGGATCCGGCGTTCCGGAGGCGATGAAGGAGCGGATCTTCCAGAGAGGGGTCGGGAAGAATACCGGATATGGGCTCTTCCTCGTCCGCGAAGTCCTCTCCATCACCGGGATGAGCATACGGGAGATTGGTGAGGAGGGGAGCGGCGCCTGCTTTGAGATTCTGATTCCTGATGGAGTTTACCGGTGCGATTGAACGGACGTGACTCCGGCCTCCGCCCCGGGTCTTTTCACAATATTGAAGAGGCAGGCGGCAGTCATACTGGTACATGAAGAACGTTGCCGTCGTTGATGTACTCGATCAGAAGGTCGCAGGCCTCCGCCGAAACGGACGCTACGAAGAGATCGGTTCGGTGCTCATGGAACTTTACCGGTTCGTCTCGGAGAAGGGTCTTCTGATCACCGGCCCGCCAGCGTTCATCTGTCACGAGCAGACGCACGAGGAGGTCAGAGAGGCCGACAGCGCCGGAACCGCCGATATCGAGGTGGTCTTCCCGGTAGAAGGAGACGCGGCAGGCGAGAGCGGGATTGGAGTCTACGAACTTGCCGGCGGAACGATGGCCAGGATCATCCATATGGGTGCGTACCGGGACTGTGGAGAGGCTTACGAGGAGCTCTTTGCCTGGATAGCGGCAAATCACAAAACCATCGCCGGTCCCCTCCGTGAGGTCTACGTCAACAACCCCGCCGAGACGCCGGAGGACGACCTCGTCACCTGGATCTACGCGCCGATTGCGTGATTGAACAGATCTCCCCTCTTTTCAATACATACTGTGCCGCGACCACCGGCGTTCATCCCTTCTCGCACAACGCTTAAGTGCCTTGACCGGCAGTGCTGTCGTGGGTTCTGTCAGCCCCGGGGACGGGGATTGTTATGATTCTGGATGACATGCTGTACGATATTGCTTCGATTGGCCTGTACAACCTCTGGAAGGCCACGCACCAGGTGCGTAAAACGGTGAGGAGTACGGGCATGGCCGTCGAGGAGATCACCGGCGGTATCGGGGATCGGGCGGCTGATGCTGAAACGGCGTTTTCGAGCGCCGTTCATAACCTCCTGTCGTTCATCAGCGAGCTTGAGGATCTCGTGGCGGTCAGGGACGGGAGCTTCCGCGGTGAGGACGAGCTCCTGGATGTGGATGTGCGGCGGCTCTCCGCACTGCGGGTAAAGGAGAGGGAGCTCTTAGAAGAGCTCGCCCGGTACGGAGAGGGCGAACCGCCGGCGCCGGAGGAGAAGGCTCTGGCCGAGAGCAAACTCGCGATAGTGCGAAATGCCATACACGGGATACTCGACGCTGCAGAACCGGGCGTCATCCCTACCGGTCTGTATGACGCGAGAGCCGTCCTTGAACGGTTCAACACGCTTGAGCAGCCGGAGATCGAGGAGATCTTCGCGGCGACGCTCGGGAACCTCGCGGGCTTTGAATCTGTTCTTGGCGAGGTCGAGAAGCTCTTCGTTGTCAGGAGGGATACGGTGGTAGACCCCGCGGGGCTGTCGAAGGAGAAACAGGACGAGCTTGCACGGCTGCAGTCCTCGCTCATCCTCTACGACCGGCTGATCGAGAAGACGACACGGGCGACGATCCGGCTCCAGGAAGAGCTTCTCCGCGCGTATCCCGAAGAGGCCGTGGTGAGAACTCCCGTCCCGCCGGGCACCCGTGAGCGGGGAGCGTCCGCTGTCCGGGCCGGTTCGGAAACTCCGCATCCTGTTCTGCCGGGAGAGCAGCATCCCGCCCCCGGACTCCGGCCGCCGAAGAGCGTCCGCATCGCCCGGGTGATGGGACGCACCGATATTACTGCCGTGCTTGCAAACCTTGCTGCAATGCAGGGTATCAACCGGTACTACGAGCGGGAGCGGCTCAAGGTGGAGAGGAAGATCGCCCGGCTGCTGTCGGCACCGGTGGACGAACCGGGAGTTCTGCCCCGCTCGCTCGATGAGATGCGCCTTACGATCGAGCGGTTCCGGGTCAGCGGGCAGCCCCGGCTCGAGATGCTGGTCGATACCCTGACCGAGGTGATCACCGAATCGAGAACGGCGGCGGCGAATACAAACCGGACTTTCGAGGTTGCGTGCCGGTTCGCGGACGGCCTGTCCAGAAACCGCCTCCTGCTCGTGATCGGGTTCGGGGTCTTCGCGGCGCTGTTGCTCGCGAGCCTGGTGGTTCTCCTGATCATTCTGGTCGAGATCGCGCTTATCCTCTAGTAGGGCTGGCGCATGCGGCTCCGGGGCAGGCATCGCCGGACCGGCTCTCCGGTCGTTTCCGCTGCGCGATCAGGACCTGGTGTCCGCATGCTCTCCCGACTCTTTTCTGAATACGTCGTATGCTGCGGGATACTTCTCCCGGGCGGCAGCGCGTATCTTCTCAAGCCTCTCTTCGAGAGTGACGTACGCTTCCCCGTGAGCGACTGTATCGATGCGTTTCTGCAGTAACTCCTTCATCTGCAGATTTTTCTCGAACCCGAAGTAGTGGCGCCAGATGCTTTTGGCGACGACGGCAGTGGTTCCCATGCCCATGAACGGATCGAAGACCAGGTCGCCTGGCCGGGAACTGAACTCGATACATCGCTTCACGACCTCTACGGGCAGCGTCGTGGCATTCTTTGCTTCTCCGACGGTGTACTTGCGTTTGATATCCCAGACGTCCTCGGGATACGGCTCCATCTTATTGAAGTAGTATTGGTAGGGGTCTTTGACGAGCAGGATGACGTGGTAGTGGCTGGTGACGTATTTTCTTCTCGTAAAGACGCCGAACTGGTATCGCCAGATGATGTGGTTGATGGTGGTTAGATCGCTCTCTCTGGCGCCACGCAGAACGTCCTCGAGGTGGTTCCACCCGCTGAAGACATACGCGGAGGCGTGGGGTTTCATGATCCGCTGCACCTCGCCCATCCACGCTTCAGTGAATGCAGCGTAGTCCTGATCGACCTCGTGGTAAGCATCCACTACATGGTCGCTGTTTCTATTATATGCAGACGCTTTGCCGGAGAACTCGATTCCGAACGGGGGATCGGCAACAACGAGATCGACGGAAGAGGACGGCATCCGCTCCATGCCCCTGATGCAGTCCTCGAAGAGAATGGTGTCATGATCGACCGGATGGCACGACGCCTCTTCGTAGCGTCTCCGTGCCTCATCCGGTGTCCAGTAATCGTCCGGTGAAAATCTTATCGATGCAAGACCGGGGATGTATCTCTTCTTTCCGCTCCCCTTTCTGTTGCCCCCGCTCGTTACACCTGCCACAGTCCCTATTTCATTCCGGTCAGCTAAATAATTTGTGATTTCAAAGATTGTTTTCTCTGACCTGCATCGCTACGCCGGAAGAGTATCAGGACGGCCCCGACGCCCGAATACTGCTCACGGATTACATCCCGGGAGGGCACTGTTCTGCGAGCATCTCCTCAAACCGGACTAATCAGGCCTCACCGCTCATTTTCATGGTTGCAGTCGGCTCTTTTGCAGGTTTGAGCGCATTTCGGGTTTGCACGAGAATAGTGACACATTTCACTACTTTTATGCATCCGGGGGTGTACGTGCTATGAGGAGAAGATTATTATGACTCCCGATGCCGCACAATTCAGTTCATCGCGCGAGTTCACGCTCGAGACCCTGGGGTGGGATGAGTCGCTTGCTTCTGCGTTTGAACGCTATCGGGATTCGTATACCCCGGGAAGGGTCTCAAGCCGGCATCGCACCACCTTTGCTATTATAACCGAGTCCGGATCCATGCAGGCCGGTATTTCCGGAGCACTCCGCCGTGTCGGCCGGATACCGGCAGTCGGGGATTTTGTCGTCCTGCACAGGCAGCCCGATACCGGAACCTCTATGATCGTGGATATTCTCCCGCGAAAGACGCTTTTTACCCGCGGTGTCCCCGGTAGAGACGGGGATGACCAGGTGGTGGCTGCAAACATCGACACTGTCTTTATCGTGACCGCGGCCGGCGCCGACCTGAACCGCCACAGGCTCGAACGGTACCTGACCCTCGTCCATGCATCGGGTGCAGAACCAGTGATCCTCATCAACAAGGCGGATCTTGCCATAGATCCCTCGACGCTCACGTCGGAGATTGCGCCCGTCGCCACCGGAGTGCCGGTTATCACGCTCAGTGCCGTAACCGGATATGGCCTCTCGGCGCTCGATCCGTTTCTCCTGCCCGGCAGAACGGTTGCTCTTATCGGGTCGTCCGGGGTCGGGAAATCCACGTTGATCAATACTCTGCTGCAACGGACTGTGCAGGATACCGGCCGGGTGCGGGAGTCCGATGGGAAAGGTCGTCACACAACCTCTGTTCGCCAGATGTTCATTCTCGAGAACGGCGCGCTGGTCATCGATAATCCGGGACTGCGCGAGGTCGGGATCGGCACCGCCGGTTCCGGCATGAACGACACGTTCCCGGAGATTCGGGAGCTGGCAGCCGGATGCCGGTTTTCGGACTGCCGGCACGAACATGAGCCGGGTTGTGCGGTCCGCGAAGCGGTCGCGGAGGGCCTTCTCTCACAGGATCGTCTTGAGAGTTATCTCATGCTCGCAAAAGAGCTCGAGTTTCAACAGGAAAAAGCCGAGATCGGGCTCGCCCGATCGGAGCGGAAACGGTGGAAAGAGATCAGCAAGGTGGCACGGGATATTCGCGGTACGAAAGAGCGATAGTACCTTTCCGGCCTCCTCAACCTTCCCTCGTAAGCGGCTCTTCGAAAAGAACGCCTTTCACTCTCTCCTGCACCGACGTTTCCGCTTTCGCGCTATCGGGAAAAGAGCAGCACCGATGGTATGGGACGAGCGATCTCTCTGGAGAACCGGCACTGCCAACCCCGGACCTGAGAGTTACCGGAAACCGAATGAAACTCCGTTACGGGAATTGAACCGAAAAACAGAAGTGCCTCAGCCCGGATTTGAACCGGGGACAACCAGATCTTCAGTCTGGCGCTCTCCCGGACTGAGCTACTGAGGCGTTGGATACTAATGTTGTCTGTCGTGCCTAATAAATTCTGTGATTCGTCACTCCTGCGTCACCCCGCATCATCCCGGAACCGACCGTGAAGACGTGCCTTTTTATCACCTTGCATGCCGAAACTGGTACCAATGGATAGGAGCGGCCGTGAACGGGATGGGAAAGAATCGAACCTGATGAAGGCACTCTCCGAACGGAGTCAGCATGTCGTTCATCTCACCCACAACGACCTTGACGCCGCCGGTGCCGATGCCATCCACCGGATACACTACGGCGATGTCTTCACGGTCTTCGCATCGGTGGGAAAGTTCCCCGGCCTCTTCGACGCGGTCGCGGGTGCCCCGGGCCGCGGCGACCTGATCAGCATATCCGATCTCGGTTACTTCAAGGATGTGGAGAAACGGATCAAGAAAGCCCGTTCGAACGGCTGGCGGATCGAGTGGCGGGATCATCACCGCTGGCGGGAGGAGGAAATCCGGTCGGTTGAGGGTATGGTTGACCTGCTCCGGGTCGATACCTCCGTCTGCGCCACCGGCCTTGTCGCCCGCGACCTCGCGCCGGAGAACCCGACGGCGACGGAGATCGCGCGGGTGGTCTGCGACTACGACCTCTGGAAACACGAAGACCCGCGGTCGAAGGTGCTCGGGCAGGTGGTGATGCGCGGCCGGAGAAACCGGGATTACGTCCGCGACCGTCTTGCCGCCGGGGTCTTCTCCGACCCCCAGATCGAGCAGGAGTACGCCGCTATCGTCCGCGAGATGGAAGAGAACATCGAGAGCAGCCTCAAGCACGCGACGGTCTATACCGAGCCGTACCGGATCGTCTTTGCGCCCCTCTATGGCTATCCGAGCGAGACCGCCCATACGATCCGGGACACTCTCGACACCGAGATCGAGGTGATCGTCTCCCAAAACGGCCGGTTCTCCATCCGCTCCGTCCCGCCGATCAGTCACCTGATCGCCCGTGAGTTCGGCGGTGGTGGCCACCCGCACGCAGCAGGAGGCAGTTTCGAGTTCACCCTCCTCGACCGGATCTCGTTCTGGCTCTTCAAGAAGAACAAGCACTACCGTTCGCTCGTCGAGGTCTCGGGCACTATCTCAGAATAAACGCCTCTTGCCCGAGGCTCTCCCAGTACATGGTGCAGTCCGCCGCGCAGTAGCCTCCCGCAAGGAGCGTATCCGGATCGAAGTATCCGGCCGCGTTCGTCAGATCGGTGCTCGTCGGATTGATCAGCACCAGACGGCGGATGGAGTACTCCTCGGCACGTTCGACCGCGAACGGGAGCTGCTCCGGGAGGATCGGAAGTTCGTTCTGGTATTCGAGCAGCAGTTCGAGATCGAACCGTTCAGGGTCTTTTGGGAAGAAGATGCACTTCTTCCCGGCGAGGCGTTCGAGCTCCGTCTCGTCCGCCGTATCGGTTATCATCACGTGCCCCTGCACGCCGCGGTCGCGCATCTCACGCATGAGGCGTGCCGTGAGGTCGGCAAGAAGCTCTTTAAAATCTTCAGGGTCCTCGATATAGCCGTCGGTGACGCCGAGGAGGTGCGGGGCGGGTATTGCGACCCTGATGCCTTTCTTCCGTGCTACGAGTGCCGCTGCGTCCGCCGTAACCTCACGCGGGTCGATGCCGGGTTCATCGACCAGCACTCCTTCTTCGACCCCGATCAGGGCGCCGCGGAAACGCTCGCCGTAGAAGAGTCCACCGACGGTAGGAACCTCGATCGGCTGCTGGGCTGCAAGCGACGTCTCGAGTTTGTAGGTGAGAAGATCGCCCCCGCTCTTCCCCCGCCTCGCCGCTATCCATGCGGCAAGCTCTTCAATCGTGGGGGTGCCTACCTCGGAACCGTAGGATCGTACCGGGATATTCAGACGTTTCGCCATGCGCTAGTATCTTTATTAGCATCGCCACCAGAACGTATAAGGATGAGTGGTAAGCCGTTGCTGGTGACGTGCGGGCTCCCGTATACGAACGGACCCTGCCATATCGGGCATCTGCGGACGTACGTGCCTGCTGACTTTTATGTGCGGTATATGCGTCGCGCCGGGGAAGATGTCGTCTTTATCTGCGGATCTGATAATCACGGGACACCTATCGTGATCAGTGCGGAGCAGGAGGGT
Source organism: Methanoculleus taiwanensis (assembly GCF_004102725.1). Lineage (NCBI taxonomy): Archaea > Methanobacteriati > Methanobacteriota > Methanomicrobia > Methanomicrobiales > Methanomicrobiaceae > Methanoculleus > Methanoculleus taiwanensis. The sequence continues at coordinate 737,313 of NZ_LHQS01000001.1, forward strand.
TCGACGCCGCGCGAGCTCTCGGAGCGATACCACGACCACTTCGACTCGACGTTCAAGCGGATGCTGGTCGAGTTCGACCGGTTTGGCATGACGGACGATCCTGTCAACCATGAAACGACGAAAGACCTGGTGCAGCGGCTCATCGACAGGGGCTACGTCTACCCGAAGACGATCAGCCAGAGTTACTGCCCCGACTGCAGCAGGTTCCTCCCCGACCGCTACGTCGAAGGGATCTGCCCGCACTGCGGCGCCATCGCACGAGGCGACGAGTGTGATCAGGGGTGCGGCCAGCACCTCGAGCCGGGCGAGATCAGGGACGCCCTCTGCAAGGTCTGCGGGGCGAAGGCCGAGTTCCGCGACCAGGAGCACTACTTCTTCAAACTCTCCGAGTTTAAGGATTTCCTCCTCGAGTACCTCCCCGACCTCCGGGGATCGTCGAACGCCCGGAACTACGCACTCGGGTGGGTCAAAGAAGCCCTCCACGACTGGTGCATCACCCGGACGCTCGAGTGGGGCGTCAAGTTCCCGGGAAGGGACGATCTCGTCGTCTACGTCTGGGTCGACGCACCGATCGGGTATATCTCGTTCACGAAGGAGTGGGCGGACCGCGTCGGTGCGGACTGGAAGGACTACTGGTGCGGTGACGATACCCGGGTCACGCACTTCATCGGTGGCGACATCATCTACCACCACTGCGTCTTCTGGCCTGCACTCCTGGAAGGCGCCGGCATGGATCTGCCGCACGCCGTCGTCGCAAGCGGGATGGTCACGATCGAGGGGAAGAAGTTCTCGAAGTCACGCGGCTATGTCGTCTGGACGAACGACGACTACCTGGAGCAGGGTCTCCCCGCAGACTACCTCCGCTACTATCTCCTTGCCTACACGAACCACACCAAGGAGCTCGACTTCTCCTGGAAGGTCTACCAGCAGCGGGTAAATAGCGAGCTCGTCGGGACACTCGGCAACTTCATCTACCGCACCATGCACTTCGCCGCGAAAGAGTTCGGCGGCGTCCCGGCGGTTCCGGCAGAGCCTGCCATCCTCGAGGAGATCGATCGCTCCTTCGCCGCCGTCGACCGGGCGATGCGGGAGTACGAGTTCAAGAATGTTGTCGATGCGATGATGACGCTGGCGTCGTTCGGGAACGGTTACATCCAGAACAACGCGCCCTGGAAACTGATCAAGGAAGACCGGGCTGCGGCGGAGCAGGTGATCGCAAACTGTCTCCAGCTCGTCAAAGCTCTCATCCTCGTCTTCGAGCCCCTCCTCCCCGAGACGGCGCAGCGGGCGTGGGAGATGCTCGGTTACGGCGACGCCGCACAGGTTCACACGTTCGCGGAGGCGACGGAGCCTATCGGTGCGCGAACGCTTGAAAAGCCGGCGCCGCTCTTTGTCAAGATCGAGGACGACCGGATAAGCGACCTCGAGACGCTCCTCGGCCAGCGTGTCGATGCGGCGAAGAAAGCCGCGGAGAAGAAGCAGGTAAAGACGGTTCCGATCGAGCTTTTCGGCGAGCTCGAGATCCGGGTCGCCCGCGTCATCACAGCAGAACCGATCAAGGGATCGAAGAAACTCTATAAACTGACGGTCGACCTCGGCGACGAACGCCGGCAGGTCGTGAGCGGGATCGCGCAGTTCTACTCGCCGGAAGAACTCATCGGGCAGGACGTCGCGATGATCGCAAACCTCGCACCGGCGAAGATCTTCGGTGTCGAGAGCCAGGGGATGATCCTCGCCGCCGGAGATGCGGCATCACTCCTCGTACCGCTCCGTCCGGTCAGCCCGGGGACACCGGTCCGTTGATCAGGAACACCTGATCTATCCTGTTTTTCAGCGAACTCTGGTCGTAAACGACGATCCGCCACCGTCCGGCAGGCGAGAACGGGTGGGCGGCGGGAAGATAGGCGGCCGTAAAGACCATCTCCTGCTCGTCGGTGATCCAGTAGCCGGACACAGCTTCGTCATCTACGGGAAAACGGAAGATGTACGCGGTCTCCCCCGCGCCGAGCGTCGTGTTCCGGAGGATCGCGGTATGCACATCACGGAGCGTTCCTTCGGGGTCGATGAGGTAGATCCGGCAGTTCGTGAGGTTGATCGCGTTCTCTGTGCCGGATATGCGTACTACCGGTGTCCCGGCATATCCGGCGACGGTCTCAACCGGGAGGGGCAGTGCCGGGTCTGCGGCTGCAGTCTCCCCTCCCGGCACCAGGAGACCTGCGGCTACGACGGTCATCAGCACTGCAGCTATGGTTATGGCAGAGATCGTCGCCGTCCCGGTGGAGATGGAGCCCCGTTTCACGAGCAGCCTGTGGGCGTCTTCTTATATTTGAAACTATGGGTGCAGCGGCGCAAAAGAGATGAAGCGGGCCTGGAGGGATTCGAACCCCCGACGTCCGGGTTAGAAGCCCGGCGCTATGTCCTGGCTAAGCCACAGACCCTTGCCTTGTTCCCATATAGATTAGGCCTCTGTGGTAATTAATCCTTTGAGTCCTGGCAAAAGGGGGGCGTCATCCTGCCCGGTAGCAGGACGACCTGACGATATCGACTTTTGTCGGTTTCCCCCAGTCCTGGCCCTCCACGCCGCGGGCGAGGGTCGATCCGGCGTATCTGACCTTGATCCGCGCCGACATACGTTCGCGCTCCTCAAAGTAGGCCGGATTGACGAACTCGACGAGCCGTTTCATGCTGATACTGAGTGCGAGGAGATCGACAAGGATCCCGGGATCGCCTTCGGAGAAGTCGTCCTGGTCGACCGAGGTCATGAAGACACATTCCCCCGTCGACGCCTCTGTCAGGGAGATGATGTTGTGGGCGCTCGATAACTCGATCGTGCGGGCCTTTCCGTTCTTGAGCTCTGCAATGACTGATGGTGAGATCCCGGTTAATGCTGTGCACATCATGAGAATCACCCGTACATCGGCAGCTGCTGTTCCCGCCTCCCGGGCGCTGCTTCGGTCTTCTGTACCTGTTCGGCAATCTGTGCCATGGCCGCCTCGATCTCGACCGCCTGCTCGACGAGCGGCTGCACGTCGAGGCCGAGGTTGTAGATCTTATTGAGCACCTCGATCGTCGAGGCCGATGCCCGCGGGTCGGGTGTGTTCACCGTCTCTCCGAGGAGCCCCATCGCCGGGATGCTACGGGTCTTGCACTCGGTGAGGACACTCGCCGCAATCCCCGAGATGCTGCCCATGGGCAGAATGATCGTATCGTCTGCAATCTTCTGCAGGGCGATCTCTGTCGTCGCCACCCCGAAGACACGCTTCTCGGGCTCGTTGGTGATGATGCCGGCGATAGTGACGATCTCCCGCAGGTTGTACTGGCCGAGCCAGTTCATGATCCCGTTTGCCACCTCGTAGCAGATCATCGGGTGGATCGGGACGTCCGAGACGATCGCGGCAAGATTGTTTTTTTCGTAAAGCCGTACCGGGGCGCTTATCACGCCCTTCGCCATGAGGGCGACCGGCGGAAAGTACTTGCTCGTAATCGATCCGATCTGCTCGAACTCCATCTGTTCGACCAGGTACTGCAGTGCGATACTGCCCACGAGACCACTGCCGGGAAAACCGATCAGCACCGTTTTTTCAGCGCTGCCGAGGTCCCTGGCGGTTACCTTTATATCGTCCATACGCTCACATCCCTCCCCGTCGGATTAGTTTAACATAGCTGGATGTCCCTTAAAAATATTATGCAAGAGTACTCGATAAAGCGAGGATACGGTAAAAATCTCGAAGAAAACATGATCCAGAGTCTCCGGGATCAGTTCGGGGTGGAGCCCGAAGAGTCCGGCGGCCACTATACCATCGCCTTCGGTGCCCTGCAGCGTCTCGAGGTCTGGACCGGGGAGAAGGGCAAGACACTGATCGTCGATACGGAGTCGAATGCGGATGTGGACGATGAGACGATCATCGAGACGAACCGCCGGTTCCGGAAGTATCTCGAGCAGGTAACCGGATACAACTCGAAAGAGCGTGCAAAAAAGGCAAAGAAGGCTATTGAGGACTGATAGCCGCAAGAACATCTCTTTCCTTCGTTTCTTTCATCGATCCTGGCGGCCATCGCTTCTCTCACCTGCCGTGAGGGATGCACCGCGAGAAAAAAAGAATTGTTCCTTATTCGATAACGATCGCGGGCTTGAAGGGGAGCGCTCCCGATGCTTTTGGGTGATCGCTCTCATCTGCGCTCCGGATCTGCACCGGAACACCAAACTCCTTCTCGAGGAACGTACGTGCCCCCTCGAGGACGGCACGCTCGTCGATCGTGGTGCTCAGGAGCTGCTCCACGAGTTTCGGCGGGAACTTGAGCACGAGTTTCGTGACCTGCTTTGCGGTCTCCGTCGCCTCTTTGCCGCGTTTCCGCATCTGTTCGTCCTTCATGACCTCCTTAACAACCTGCGTCTTGTCGGTGCTCGCGGCGACCGTCCGGAAGACGTCGTGCTTCCATGCCGGAGCAACGAAGAGGCTGATCGACTCCGGTGTCATGGGGATGAGTTTTTTGATCGACTCGATATCCTCGACCGTCCGTGCGAGGAGTTCCTCGGAAAGCTCGATCTCCGGATTGACGAGTGCCTCGTCGACCTCCGGCCAGGCTGCGAACGAGATCATCCCGGACTCCCCGAGGTCGTTCCAGAGCGCCTCACAGGTGAAGGGGATGAACGGGGCGAGGAGCCGTACCCAGACCCTGCAGAGGTCATCGAGGACCGCTCCACCGGTCGTCCCCTCCGGGAGGCGGCGGCGGTACCACTTGAGGTCGGACTCGATCCCGAAGAACGCCTCCTGGAGTGCCTGCCGGGTCTGGAACGACTCGAACGCTGTGGTCGCGGCGGCGATACGCTGCTGGAGCCTGCTCTGCAGCCACGGATCGATCGCAGAAACACCTTCGGCGCCGCGTGCCTCCTGCACGGTATTCCAGAACCGCTCGATCTGCCGCCGGGTTGAGGAGACAAGTTCGTTACGCCAGTCGAAGTCCTGCCAGGGCTCTGCACTCCCGACGAGGAACATCCTGACGGTATCGGCACCGAACTCTTCGAGGGCATCCTCGAGCAGGAAGACGTTCCCCTTGCTCGAGGACATCTTCGCCCCGTTTAAAAGACCCATGCCGAAGACGACCATCCCCTTCGGCTGCAGCTCCTCCGGGAAGATCGCCTTGTGGTGGAAGAGCTGGAAGGTGAGGTGGTTCGAGATGAGGTCTTTGGCACTGAACCGGTACTCGTACGGGTACCAGTAGAGGAATTCGGTCCTGAGTCTCTCCAGCGTCCCGGCATCGACGGTCTCGGGAGCCCCTTCGCCGAGGAAGATATAGTCGAAGACCTCAGGGGTGAGTTTTTCGGGTGCAATCTCCCTGAGGTGGTGGGCGATGGTGTAGTAGGCCATGTAGATCGTCGAGTCGGAGAGCGGCTCGATGATCCAGGCAGGATCCCAGGGAAGTTTCGTCCCGAGGCCGACCCGCCGGGTGCATGCCCAGTCCTTCAGCCAGTCGACCGTCCGGTCGAACTCAGCCCGGACCTCGGCGGGAACAAGCGACATATCGGCGAGCTGATCGTGGATCTCCGCCTTCCATGCCGGGTCGCTGTACTCGAGGAACCACTGGTCGTGCAGAATCCGGACGAAGACCCGGCCGCCGCACCGGCAGACGACCTGGCGGATATCGAACTCGTACATGACGACCGAACCGTGCTCTTCGAGCATCGTCGCGGCGACGGCGTCTCTCGCTTCACGGACGGATCCGCCGCCGTACTTCTCGTGGAGCCGGCCGCGGGAGAATTCGGCGCTGTAGACCTCCTGGGTGAGCGCCTCCATCCCGGGATCGTTCTGGTCGGTGATCCCTGCACGCTCGACGGCATCCTGTGCCGGGAACTCCCCGTAGCCGTCGACGCTGATGAGGGAGACCGGTCTGATGCCGGTATACTTCCCCTGCTGCTGCAGGTCGCGGAGGGCGATATAGTCGAACGGAGCGTGAGCGGGCACGCTCATGACGATCCCGCTGCCCATATCGGGGTCGACGAAGCAGGCGGGGAGGATCGGAACCTCGCCGGACAGGGGGTGGGAGACGGTCTTATCGATGAGATCGGTGCCGGGAACGGTGCCGAGCACGAAGACCTCGTGATCCTGGAGGCTGAGTTTCTCGGCCGCTTCGGGGCTGACGATCCACTCCTGACCGTCGACCTTCGCCCGGACGTAAGTGGTGCCGGGGTTGACCCAGAGATTCGTCACGCCGTAGGTCGTCTCGGGCCTGAGCGTGGCGCAGGGTATCAGGGCGTCGCCGAGCCGGAACATCACCAGCGTGAACTTGATGATCTCCGCCTTGTCGCCCTCGAGGAGGTCGTGGTCGCCGACCGGGTTCTCGCACTGGGGGCAGTACTTGACGGGGTGAGCGCCTCGAACGACATGCTCCTCTTCGTGCAGGTGCTTGTACTGCCACTCGATGAACTTGCTGTACTGGGGATCGACGGTAATGAACCGCCGGCGCCAGTCGATCGAGAGGCCGCAGCGCTGCATCACCCGCTTGTACTCCTCGCTGAAGTACCGGACGATCTCCATCGGATCGACGAACCGGTCGAGGATGTCCTGGGGAACCCTGTAGAGGTCACGGTACAGCCCGACGGTCTTCTTATCGCCGTTCGCGATCCTCTTTGAGATTCCGATGACGGGTGTCCCCGTGACATGGAAGGCCATCGGGAAGAGCACCTGCTTTCCGGTCATCCTCCTGAACCGTGCGAGCACGTCGGGCACGATGTAGGTGCGCCCGTGCCCGACGTGCATGGCACCGCTCGGGTACGGATAGGCTACCGTGAGGTAAAACTTCTCTTTCTCTGCGGGATCGGCTTCAAAGGCATGATCCCATCGCTGAATCAGCTCTTTTTCAGTGTATCGCATATCAAGTCCGCTCAAATAGAACTCCTCCGAAATTCGGTCAACCCGTACCTTCCCGATCTTACACGGGTCGCAGTCGGATCGTCTCCCCTTCGTTGTACCGCTTGATCATCTCCTGCGCAATGGTGCTGTTCTTGGCGAGCAGGATATCGCCCTCGTCGTTGACCGTTGCCGTGAAGAGGTACTCTTTCCCGGCGAAGACGTCGACGATCCTCCCTTTGTGTTCGGGCGATACGATCGTCAGCTGTTTTTTGTCGATACGAATCCTGATGCCGCCGTTTATCTGCATCTCTTCTTCGGCCGGTTTCTTCGTCTCAAGCTCGCTTCTCGGCCTGATATCGATCCCGATCCCGAGTTTGTTCACGATAGCGGCGATATTTTTCCCGCCCTTACCTATGGCGGCAGGAACGTCCTTATCCTCGATGTAGACGATCGCCTTGTTGTCGCTTACGATCCGGACATCGATCGCACCGTCCGTATACCGCCCGATCTCCCGCTGTATATCCTTCTCGGCGAGCCTCCAGGAGACGTTCTCCTCGGGCTCCGCCGCCGCCGCCGGAGCCGGTGCCTCCGGCTCCTCGGCAGTACGCTTGATCGGCATGACGAACGTCTCCCCTTCGTAGCGGAAGACCTCGATCTCCACCTCGCGCTTGCTGTACTCCCGGACGGTGATGACCGGACGCATGTGCAGATCGCCGCTCATGCCCTCTGGCACCTTGATGGTCAGTTCGAGGTCGTAGATCGAGGTGATCTCGCCTTTCGCGACGAATATGATGGTATTGATGATCTGCGGCAGGACACTGTAGTCGACGCGGTCGCAGAACCGCTGCAGGGCATCGTGCACGCCCATGGCGTGGACGACGCCGACCATACCCATACCCGCAAGCCGCATATCGGAGTAGACGCTGAAGTCCTCGCTCTTGCGGAGTTCGTCGAAGATGACGTAGTCGGGGCGGACGAGGAGGAGAACCTCGGCTGTGTTCATCATGCTCCCGTCAAGCGCCGTGTACTGCGTTATGTGGTCGGGCACCTGCAGATCCCGCGGAGCCTCCATCGTCTTGATGATGAAGTCGTGGTCGGCGAGGAACGTGGCGAGGCTCTGGGCGAGGGTCGTCTTCCCGGCTCCCGGAGGGCCGGCGATCAGTACGCCTCTGCGGTTTCCGAGGATCCGCCGCTTGATCTCGGGAGCCATGTTGTAGTTGTCGAGGGAGACGTCCACGAGCGGGCGGACCGCCGTGATCTCCATCCCGTCGGCGAACGGTCTCCTCGCTATCGCGATCCGGAGGGAACCGATCTGCACCACCGTTACGCCGCGCTTCTCGACCTCGATGAAACCGTCGGGATCGCGTTTGGCACGCTCGAGGATCTCCTGAGCCATGTAGCGAAGCTCGTGCTCGGAGAGCGGGTTGTCCCGGAGCGTCACGAGTCTCATATCTTTGAGTTGCCCCTTCTTTGCGATGGGGGGAACACGCTCCTTAAGAATGACGGCGATCGTCTCCTCGTCGAAGAACTGGTCGATCGAGAGCGGAGAGAAATCTCCTATCTGCGGGCGGAGGTAGAGAACGTCAAGCCCTTTCGCCTTTGCAACCTCCGCCTGGACGAGGTCGCTCGTGATGAACTTCGCATCGTGCTGGAGGGCGACGTTCCGGATCAGTGCGTCGATCTCACCGCCGCTTGAGAGTTTCACCTGCTCGAGACTCGGGCGGTCGCCGGCGAACTTCAGCTCGATGATCTTCTCACCCATCATTCTATAGAGTTGCTGAAGTTCGTTTAAGCCTGAAAAGCCGATCTCACGTCCCTGGTTGGCCTGCGCCTCGAGCTCCGCGACGACTGCCTCGGGTATGATTATTGTTGCGCCTGTATATTCACCGGTTTTTATCATTGAGGTGATGCGCCCGTCTATTACGACGCTTGTATCGGGTACAATTATCATAAAAATATCACCATATAGTTGAGGTCATTCACCCTTATTAGCATATACCTTCTCTGGATCAAAGACTCTGCCGGAGATCTCCTCTCCGTCAATGGTTCGATAGAAGCAGCTCATATGGCCGGTATGGCAGGCCGCGCCCTGCTGTTCCACCTGGTAGAGAATGGTGTCCTCGTCGCAGTCGGTGAGGATGCGGACGACTCGCTGCACGTGGCCGCTCTCTTCACCTTTTTTCCAGATCTTCTGCCTGCTCCGGCTATAGTAATGGGCGTACCCCGTCTCTCTTGTCCGTTCGAGTGCCGCATCATTGGCATAGGCGAGCATCAGCACCTCGCGGGTGGTTGCGTCCTGTACGATGACCGGCACCAGGCCTCCGTCAAAGTTGATCGTCATATCGTATCACATTCCTGCAAGTGTCTGCATGATCCAGTAGAGGATATCCCCTATGAAGAGTGCCGTTATGAACCCTGCCGTGATCGGGATGATGAACGGTATGCCGTACGAGATCCACACTTTCCCGGCTTTCCGGTACAGTGCAAGTTCCTCCTGGTAACGTTCGGGGTAGAGGCGCAGATCCTTTGTGTAGCGGCGCCGGTTTCCCGCCGCCATGCGCCGGAGCGTCTCGCCGAACCCGACGAAGTGCCGTTCCACGGCCCCGTCCCGCTCCTCGATATCTTCCATCACAAAGCCGAACTCATTCTGGATAGTTTTCCCGTCTACCGGAAAACCGAGAAACAGGTAGGGGAACGGGGCTTTGTTCCTTTCTGATAGATTCTTCAGGAGTATCAGAACGGGTGCGACAATGTTTAAGATGACGGCGTTTCCGAGTACGGTGAACGGAAAGAATCCGTGGGGCGGAATGCCGAGGAGCGGTTCAGCGGGGAAGAACGGCATGGCGGCAGTGATGATGATGAGCGCGTAGGCATCGGCGCCTCCGAACATGTTGAGAGCGGCGAATGCGTAAAAAAATCCGCAGAACAGGGCGACTATAATGAGGTAGGCCGCAGCCGTCCGCCAGTCTGCAAGGAATGCCGTGCCGTACACCAGAAGTGCCGCCGGTGCGGCGATGAGCAGTGCCGGGCGCCAGGTCTTGTGCGGCACCCGGCGTTCGCGGAGGTCCCGGTACGATGCATAGAGCAGGGTAGCGCCTATGGCGACTGCAGTGATTGTGAGCGGCAGAATCATGGGACGGGTAGAGATATGGGCACGATGCCTCATATGTCTGGCGATTTTGCTGCATCCGCCGGTGCATCTCAGGATGCAGGGCATGCCGGGCATGAGCACCCTGCGGCGCGGAGGCTCCGGGGCACCCGGACGGTATCAAAGAAATGTTCGACGCGGGATGGCCCGGAGATGGAACGGTTCTGTCGATTTTCGCCCGGTATCCGACGATTTGTTGCCTCCGGGAGTACACAAACTATTAATAATAGTCTGGTCATCTGGTATTGTGTGAGCGGCCGATCCCCGCGGGGACCGGCCGGTACACGTAACTGTCGGTTTCAATGGATGTACGCGGTCTTATAGACGAAATAATCGGACGGTCGACGTACCTTGGGAATTTTTCCCTCGATGAGCTGGTGCGCCGCTCGGAGGAGCAGGTCGTTACCGGTCTCGGCGTAGCAGGGAACGGCAGCGCCATGTTCGTGCTGGCAATGGTCGACGGTGAGCCGAACGGTGCTCTTTTTGCCGATGAGAAAGGTTCGCTCTTCGGCGACAAGGCAGTGTTTCAGATCGACGGTTCGGAGGATTTCCGCCTCTATCAGGTTGCACTGCCGATAATCGAAGCACTGGTGGCACGATGCCGGGTGTACGACCGGAGCCATCTGAAGAAGAGCACTCTTGCCGATATCCCGACCCTCGAGCGTGGCATGCAACAGCGAATAGGGGTACTCTGCCTGACCGTCGTGAACCGCGGAACACCGGTCGGCGGGGTGCATGTCTCGATCAGAAAGGGCAAACTCGTGCTTGCCACCGATACGACCACTGCCGACGGATCTGTCTGTTTTAAGCTCCTGAGTGGGCGATATACGTGTGTAGTATCCGATAGAACCGGTGATCTGACCCGGTTTGTCATCGACTTCGCAGAAGCGAGGCATGAATCGATTGTAGATATTGGGGGCACATTTGATGAGGACACAGGATGATTCGGAAGACGAGTTAATTGCAGCAGTAAAAAACGTTCTCGCACAGGACAATACGCCGGGCGGGGCGGGTGAGCATACCGGAACCTCGCAGTCGGAGGATCCGCCCCGGGTTTCGGATCTCCCTCCGGGAGGGGTGGACTCTCCGGACACCCCGCCTCCCGCCGCGAAAGCAGAGGTGAAGAGGAACTTCCGATCCATCGTCGATGCGGTTCTCGCGCAGTCTGGAGGGACGGCAGGGGGCAGCAGCCCCGGCACCCCGGTGAAGGAACAAAAGCGTGTCGTCCCGCCGGAGGCGCGTGAAGGGCTTCTCGGCATGGCGAAGAGCCTCACATGGGTGCCGCCCACGCGGGAGAGCGTGACCGAGGAGGATGTCGGCGTGATCTCGGTCGGAGAACTCGGGCACCTTGCTGATCTGATCCTCCCGAAAAGTGCGACGTTCGACGTCGACGAACTGCACATTGCCAGGAATGTGCACCACTTCGACTTCGCGGACGACGACCGGGTAGCGTCGGAGTTCGACGACATCTTCTCCGAGGCCTTCTCCGCTGCTGCGATCAGCGACGCGGCAGTTGAGGTATCTGCTCCCCGCGAAGACGATGATCGCTCGCCCCTCGGGATGATCCGGAAGATGCGCCTGCCGAAAGTCCGCAGCGTCGTCGAGGAGTATAATCCGAAGGCGCACGGCCCGCTTGTCGACCTCTCCTTCCGGGCAGCCCCGGGGGTCGAGGAGATCGAAACCTACCCCGTGAACGAGCCGTATGCGTATATCCGGGTGACGTATGACGCTACGACCCATGAGTACACGTATCACGTCATCGAGCCCGAGCTGAACGCCGCGGAGAAGGAACTCCTCGGGGAGATCAAAGAAAGGCTCTTTGAAACGCTCGATATCACCGCCCGTGACATGACCCGCGAGGCGGCACGCCAGGCTCTCCGGGATGCATCCAATACGATAATCGCCGATTACGGTATCAACCTGCAGCCTGCGGAGCGTGAGAAGGTCCTCTACAACGTGGAGACGGAGTTTCTCGGCGACGGGCTCATCGACTCGATCATGCACGATAAGTACATCGAGGATATCTCGTGCGACGGCGTGAAGAGCACGATCTTCGTCTACCATACGACGTACGAGTCGATGAAGACCAACCTGATGTACAGGGACGCCCAGAACCTCGACTCGTTCGTCACGAAACTTGCGCAGCGGGCAGGGAAGTACATCTCCATCGCCGAACCGATGCTCGACGCCACCATGAGCGACGGATCGCGTATCCAGATGACGCTCGGTTCGGAGGTCACCGCCCACGGTTCGACCTTCACGATCCGAAAGTTCCGGGAAGAACCGATCACCCCGACCGATCTCATCGAGTGGCACACCTTCTCGCCGCTCGGGATTGCGTTCCTCTGGCTTGCGGTCGAGAGCGGAAAATCCTGCATCTTTGCCGGCGGAACGGCTTCCGGGAAGACCACGACCCTGAATGCGATCTCGCTCTTCATCCCGCCGGTGGCCAAGATCGTCACGCTTGAAGACACCCGTGAGCTGAAACTGCCGCATCCGAACTGGATCCCGAGCATCACCAGAGACTCGTTCTCAAGTGACGGGCGGGGGGAAATCGACATGTACGAACTCCTCCGTGCGGCACTCCGGCAGCGCCCCGAGTATATCCTGGTCGGTGAGGTCAGGGGCAAGGAGGCACTGACGCTCTTCCAGGCGATGAGCACCGGCCACGTCACCTACGCGACGATGCACGCCGACTCGGTGGCGAGCGCCGTCCACCGTCTTGAAAATCCCCCGATCAGTGTTCCGCGTAATATGCTCTCTGCTTTAAACCTCATCTCCATCCAGGTGCAGGGAAGGGTCGGCGGCCAGCGGATCCGGCGGAACAAGCAGCTCATCGAGGTTCTCGATATCGATCCCCGGACGAACGAATTGATCACGAACGAGGTCTTCCGGTGGCATCCGGCGACCGATGAGATCCGTTACTCCGGCAAATCCTACATCCTTGAGCAGATCATGGAGGATCGCGGCTGGAGCGAAGAGCGGATGCGCGAAGAGCTCAAGCGCCGGCAGGAAGTGCTCGAGTGGATGCGGCTCAAGAAGATCCGCCACTACAAGGACGTCGCGAAGATTCTCATCTCCTACTTCCGCGACCCCGAGACGGTCATCCAGCGTGTCAGGGCCGAGATCTATGGTGAGGGTGGTGCGGCATGAACGGCTTTGAGCGGTTCTGCTTCAACCTCTTAGGGCCGAGGATGAAGGCCAAACGGGCGGATTTCCTTAAGATCAGGAACGACATGATGAGCGCCCGGATGAGTACGCCCTTTGAGGCCTACATGGCGACGGCGTACGTCAGCTCGGTCGCGGTCGGTCTTGCCGCCGCCCTGCTTATCGGGTGCGTGACGTTCCTCTTACGGATCCCTGAGATGATCACCTACCGGGGTGCGGTGCCCGAGTTCCTGTACGCCCTCTCGGACTACCGTCTCTTTCTCGGGACGATCATCATCACCGCCTTCTCCCTCGCGGTATTCGGCGGGATCACCTACCTGATCTTTCTCATCTATCCGGGGATCGCCGCCGGTGAGCGGCGGCGGAATATCGATGCCACCCTGCCTTACGCCATCAACTACGTCACGGCCATGTCGACGGCGGGCATTACCCCCGACGAGGTCTTCCGCCTCCTCGGTGAGAGCAAGATCTACGGCGAGAGTGCGGTCGAAGCGAGGTACATCGCACGCGAGGTCGATTTCTTCGGAAAGGATCTCCTCGACGCTCTCCGTACCGTCTCCATGGTGACGCCGAGCGAGCGGATGAAGGAGTTTCTGCAGGGTGCGGTTGCCAGTATCTCCAGCGGAAGCAATCTTACCGAGTACTTCCGCACCAAAGCCCGGCAGTATTCGCTTGAGAACAACCAGCAGCAGAAGGCGTTTCTCGAGACGCTTGGGCTGATCGCCGAGTCGTACGTCACGGCCATGGTGGCGGGGATGCTGTTTTTGATCATTCTCCAGTCGATCATGACGATCCTTTCCGGTGACAGCGACCCGTTCTTCCTGTATGTGATCATCTACCTGATCATCCCATTCGGGAGTGTCATGTTCGTCATCCTGATCAGCTCGATGACGCCGGAGGTGTGAGAGATGGGATTTAAAGACGTCGTAGACAATTTCCTGAACCGGGACACCGTCCGGAGCCGTGATCTCGCCGCAGGCGAGCTCGACGCCTTCGAGCGCCAGCAGCAGGATATCCTCGATAAGATCGAGCATAACCGCAAAACCCGGGTGGGGTTCGGCAAGTTCGTTAAAAATCCGGTGAAGTACCTCTCCGAGAACCCGGTAAATATCCTCTACATCTCCGTGCCGGTTGCGCTCATCGTTCTTGTCGGAGGATTCTTCAGCCTCATTGCCACCTACGGGGTTTCGGTGCTCTTCTCGACGACGATGGTCGATGACGTGGCCGTCTTTGCCCTCCTCGCCGCCATTATCCCGCTTGCCCTCCTGGACTTCAAAGAGTCGAGACGGGTGAACAGCATCGAGGAGTCGCTCCCGAACTTCTTCCGGGACGTCGCGGGGATGAACGACTCGGGCATGACGCTGCCGCATGCCGTCCGGATCGTATCGGAGGGCGAGTACGGTACGCTGACGCCCCATATCCGGGAGCTTGAGAAGGAGATGTCGTGGAGCGTCCCGTTTGTGGAGGCGATACGCCGGTTCGGCATCCGGGTGAACACGCCCCTCGCCGCACGGAGCGTCGACCTTATCGCTCATGCGAGCGCCGCCGGAGGAGACGTCTCCGAAGTGCTGCGGGCGGCCGCAAACGATGCCTACGAGTTCTTCAACTTAAAGAGCGAGCGGCAGAACAACATGATGATCTATATGATCATCGTTCTGATGTCGTTCTTCGTCTTCCTCTTCGTCATCGCCGTCCTCTCGAGCACGTTCCTCGCTACGATGGCCGAGGCGGGAAAAGCAGTCGCCGCGTCCGGGGCATCGGGCCAGTTCATGGGGTCGGTCAACCTCTTCCTCTACAACAGGCTCTTCTGCCACGCCGCACTGATCCAGGGATTCTTCTCAGGACTTGCCGCCGGCGTCATGGGTGAAGGACGGGCGATCGGCGGTCTGAAGTACTCGGCCATGATGGTTATCATAGCCTGGATTGCGTTCCGCTTCTTCATCTGAACCGCTGCTCCGCCCCGGGTGCCGGTTCCCGGGGCGGGTTTCTCCCCTTCCCGGTCTCCCTCTTCTCTCTCCCGGGGCTCTCCTCCGGCAGGTCATCCCGGAATTCCATTTTCAGGCGGGGTTTTGCCTCTTTCCGCATTCTCTCCCGTCGATGCGGCAGCCCGGGTGATGTGAAAGCTGCCTTGCGATCCTGATCGGCCGCCGTTTCCGGGCATTCCGGGATCTGCTCCTGAGCCGCTCACTCTCAGGCGGCCTTCGTCACGAACGCACGATGAACGGTGGCCGTGTCTTGCATACCCGCCGGGCTTTGAAGGCCGACGTATGCCGGCCACGCCGGTGGATTCTGCAAGGAGAGTCACCAGAGCGTGGCGGGCGATAGACAGAAGAAACTATATCGGTAGTATAGAAGAAAAAGAAAGGGTATACCCGGGTTTCCGGGCGTTCCCTGAACGGTTTACGAGATATTATCCAAGCTGTATCCCTTCTGGGCAAGCAGTGCCTTGACCCGCTCCCGATGGTTGCCCTGCAGCTCGATGCTACTGTTCTTCACGGTACCGCCGCAGGCCAGTTTTGCCTTTAAAAATTTCGTGAGATCTTCAAGGTCAATATCGTAGGGATCGAGGCCTTCTATGACCGTCACCTCTTTCCCATACCGGCGCCTGTTTATCTTTACGCTGATTCTCTGTTGTTCTTTTGCAACTTCTTCGCAGATACACAGTTCTTTTGGCAGTCCGCATTTCGGACATATCCCACCATTCATTGCATTGTACCTTTCAGCTCTCGTTATATATTTCTTGGCATGCTCATGTGTCCATACTGCACACGGAGCACCCGGATGCGAGAACCTGATCCCGGCGGCTGTTATACCGGTAGATCGTGATGCCCTTGCACCGGAGCCTCCGTGCGAGATCGAATATCCTGCTTACGTCGTCGACCGTCGACGTCTCCGGCAGATTCACCGTCTTTGAGACGGCGTTGTCCACATGCTTCTGGAAAGCGGCCTGGATCCGCACGTGCTGCTCCGGAGGTATCTCCATTGCCGTCCGGAAGAGCTCGAGGAGTTCTGTATCGAGGGGAAGATCCCGGATGCTGCCGGTTCTCCTGATATGTGCCGCAACATCCCGTCCCGCCGCCTGCTGTGGCAGAAGTTCGACCGCGAGCGGGCTTACGACCTCCACTGTCTTCCCGCCGATACGCCTCGTATGGGCGAGGGAGAAGATCGGTTCGATCCCGCTTGTGGTGTCTGCAATGATGTGGAGCGACCCTGTCGGTGCTATGGTGGTGACGGTTGCATTCCGTATCGGCCCGGCAAAGATGCTTCCGTCGATAGCCGGAAAGGATCCGTGCCGTTCTCCGAGTTCGACCGAGGCCGCTCTCGCTTCGGCCGCGATGAACGCCATCAACCGCTCCGCGACGGCGACAGCCTCCCGTGATGCGTACGGTATGCCGAGCCTGATCAGCGCTTCGGCAAATCCCATCACTCCGAGGCCGATCTTCCTCGTCAGAAGCGACTTCTCCCGGATCTCCGGGAGCGGGAAACGGGTCGCGTCGATCACCGCATCGAGAAATGCCACCGACCGGTGGACGAGGACTCTGAGCAGTTCCTCGTCGAGCTCGCCTCTCCTGACAATGCGGGCAAGATTGATGCTTCCGAGGTTGCAGCTCTCATACGGGTAGAGCGGTTGCTCTCCGCAGGGGTTTGTAGCCTCGATGAGACCGAGTCCCGGTGTCGTGTTCCTTCTGTTGATCTCATCGAGGAAGAGCATCCCGGGGTCGCCCGTCGCCCACGCCGCTCCGGCCACCCGCTCCCAGAGTTCGTCCGGGGCAACGGTTCTCCATACGCTCCCGTCACGGGGGTTTACAAGGTCGTACTCCCTGCCGGTTTCCCGGCAGCGGAAGAACCGGGCGTCGAAACCCACCGAGATGTTGAAGTTCCGAAGCCCGCCGTCACGTTTGCAGTCGATGAATTGCTCGATGTCCGGATGGGAGCTTCCGAGTACCCCCATGTTCGCACCCATCCGCCGCCCTCCCTGCTTCACCGTCTCGGTCGCCGTATCGAAGACGTGCATGAACGAGACCGGGCCGCTCGCGATACCCGTCGCACCGCCGACGGTATCGCCCTTCGGCCTGATGTGGCTGAACGAAAAACCGGTGCCTCCTCCGGACTTGTGAATCAGCGCCATGCGGGTCAGCGAGGTGAAGATACCTTCGAGGGTGTCCTCGATAGGCAGCACGAAACAGGCTGAGAGCTGTCCTGAAGGCGTGCCGGCGTTCATCAGCGTCGGTGAGTTCGGGAGAAAGAGCAACCGGCTCATGATTGCCGCGTACTCCTGCGCCTTCGCCCCGCCGACGGCGCCGGCGACACGCCGGAAGAGATCGGCGACCGTCTCACCGGGCAGGAGGTACCGGCTTGTGAGGAGGCCGAGCGCCGTCGCGGAGATCTGCATACGATTGTTACAGGAACGCTGCCCTTAATAAAGCGTCGTGCCAAGCTAAAAGGTGAAATGTCGTTGATCGTGCTCGGCACCGCATCGCATGTAGGCAAGAGCATCACTGTGGCGGCGCTCTGCCGCGCCCTGAAGAATCGCGGTATCTCCGTGGCGCCGTTCAAATCGCAAAATATGAGTCTGAACTCCTTCGTGACGGCGGACGGGAGCGAAATCGGCATTGCGCAGGCAATGCAGGCGGCGGCGGCCGGCCTCGACCCGACGGCGGATATGAACCCGATTCTCTTAAAGCCGAAAGGCGATCAGATCTCGCAGATCGTCCTCCTTGGCAGGCCCTATAAGGACGTGCAGATCAAAGACTACTATGCGGAGACCGACCGGCTGCTGGATACCGCCGTGGCGGCTTTCTACCGCCTGCAGGCCCTTCACGGACACGTGGTGGTCGAGGGCGCCGGGGGCGCTGCGGAGGTGAATCTCTACGACCGGGATATCGCCAATATCCGTCTCGCCCGCTCGCTGCAGCTCCCCATCATCCTCGTCGCCGATATCGAGCGCGGGGGTGTTTTTGCACAAGTTTACGGCACACTCTCCCTCCTTCCCGAGGATATCCGCCCGCTCGTCGCCGGCATCGTCGTCAACAAGTTCCGGGGCGACCCGACGCTCTTCGCGACGGGGGTCACGCGGCTTGAGGAGCTCTCGGGCATCCCGGTGCTCGGTGTCGTCCCGTATGCCGTGATGGATCTCCCAAGCGAAGACTCGCTCTCTCTTGGAGATAAGCAGAGGCGGAGCGACTGCACCGTCAGGATCGCCGTCGTCAGGCTGCCGAGGATAGCGAACTTCACCGACTTCGAACTTCTCGAGCAGCATGCGGCGGTCGACTACGTCACGCCGGGAGGGTCGCTCTCCGGCTACGACTGCATCATCCTGCCGGGAACGAAGAACACCGTCGAGGATCTCGCTGCCCTGAAACGGAGCGGCACCGCCGCCGACCTCGTCCGACTGCGGGATGCCGGAGTGCCGATAATCGGTATCTGCGGCGGATACCAGATGCTCGGCACCCGGCTGGAGGATGCCGGAACTGAGTCGGGGACTCCCGGGACGCATGAGGGTCTCGGGCTCCTTGAGATCGTGACCGGATTTGCCGGGTATCGCAAGACCACCGTCCAGGTCCGCCGGCGGGCGCGTCCCCTCGGCCCTATCCTCTCGGCAATGGGAGAGGTGAAGGGGTATGAGATCCATATGGGAGAGACGGAGCGGGGGTGCGTGGACGAGGCCTTCGAAGGCGACGGGGCGGCAAGTCCGGATGGGCTCGTCTTCGGCACCTATATGCACGGGCTCTTCCAGAACCCTTCGGCAGTGAACGCCCTCCTCGGGTACCTGCACGCCCGGCGGGGGGAGACGTTCGACCCTATCGGCGGATCCGTTTCGGATACGGGTACGCCCTGCGTCCGCGGTGCGTACGACGATCTCGCCCGACACTTCGAACGGCACGTGAATCTGGACTACATCGTCTCTCTCTTCGGCGACCCGCAGGTTCGGGCGGCCGGAGACGAAACTACCCTTGAGGAATGAGATATGGTAATGAGATGCTCGTTTGCGCTGGATCCCGATCTGATGGAACAGATCGATCAGTTTGCGAAGGACCGATCCCTGGAACGGAATGAAGCAATCCTTGACCTCATTGAGGCGGGGCTGGCGCATTTCCAGAACGGCGAGGCCGTGACGGTGAAGCAGCAGCGTTCGTTTGAGGAGATAAACGCACTCAAAAAAGATATGGAAGGCGTAAAAAGCATCCTCGACGAGCTCCGGAAAGAAGTGAGGCTGGTTCACCATACCATCGAGACCGACTGGAACAACCAGGCGAAAGGTGTGCCGTTCCAGACGAAACACCCGTGGGAGTTCTGGAGATAAAGGGGGCTGTCCCGTCAGCTGATGATATTCATGATGCTCCGGTATCCTTCGCCGGAGCGATCGTCGCAGACGACCGCCTCGACCGCACGAAGGTCGATCTCTTCTCCTCCCCGCCGCTGCCTCGAGCAGTATGCCCGTGCAGGAGACGGCACCATGCTGCCCTGCACCTGAAACTGTGTCGAATGGACGCAGAACCTGCACCGGTCGAGCGTCACGGTCTGCCCCGATGGGCATGCCACCTGGCCCCGGACGACCGGGATGATTGCGCCGGTATGCTTTTCACTCATAGATCTCCACCCGGTAGCCGTGCTCGCGTAAGGCCGCCCGCACCTGTTCTTTCCAGGTTTTCTCCTCGTCCGTGACGATGGACGAAATATGGTTCTCCCAGCAGTCCTTAAGTGCGGCATCGGCGGTCGAGAGGCTCCGCCGCCCTTTGACGCTCCCGACCGCCCGGCCGTCCGATCCGTAGATCCGGATGGTGCAGCAGGTGAATCCGCGGCAGATCTGCGGCCGGGAGGTATGGACCGTGCAGATGTACTCGTCCGTTCCGGCAACCGGGCGGAGGAAAGGGCACCATCGTGACGAAGGCGGCCGAAATGCCGGATCATTGAAGAGAGGCAGGTGTTCCTCCTCGATGCTGGCGATGAACCGCTCGCCGGTGATCTTCATGCGGCAGGCGAAGTTTCTTCCGGAGAGGCGCTTTTCTATCTCGAGAAACTCCGTGGCGTTCATGCAGCACTTCCCGCAGCGGGTGCACTCGAACGGGGTCATGGAGAGTAGCATAGGTTCTCGGGGTATGTGAACCATTCGGGAACGCTCTCCGAAAATCCCGTCAATAGGGTTAAATCCGTCTGCTGCCAATGGAGTGGCATGAAGGTATGCATTATGTGCGGAGGCGAAGGCACCCGTCTTCGCCCTCTCACGTTCGGGCGTCCGAAGCCCTGCGTTCCGATCGTCAACCAGCCTTCGATTCAGCATCTCGTATCCCACCTTGCGAATCTTGGGTTCAACGACGTGATCATCACGCTCGGGTATATGAGCACGGCGATCGAAGAGTCGCTCGGAGACGGTTCGCTCTTTGGCGCGAACATTACCTACGTCCCCGAGAGAACCAAGCTCGGGACGGCCGGCAGCGTCAAGAACGCACAGGAGCATCTGGACGGACAACCGTTCCTCGTCGTCGGTGGGGATCACGTCATCAACCTGAACCTGCTCGAATTTTATCGGGAGCACCTCAATAACAACTCGATAACGACTATCGGGCTTATCAGCATCGATGATCCCACCGAGTACGGGATTGCGGAGATCGATGCCGACTATACCATAAAGCGGTTCAAGGAAAAGCCCGGACCCGGCGAGATCTTCTCAAACCTTGCCAGCACCGGTATGTACGTCTGCGACCCGGAAGTCTTCGATTTCATCCCTGCCGGGGAGAAGTATGACTTTGCACGGCATCTCTTCCCCGCGCTGATGGAGAAGGGGTATACGCTGAAAGCCTGGCTTGCACGCGGCAACTGGTCGGACGTCGGCAACCCCCGCTCGCTGCGGCAGGCGGAGCGGTGGAAACTGCAGGAGATCGCGTATACGAATATCAGCGGCGATCTGGTCGTCAAGGGCGCCAAGATTGCCGGACCCGTGCAGATGGGCGGTTCGGTCTCGCTCTCCACGAACTCCCGGGTCATAGGGCCGGTCTCCATCGGAGCCGGGACGATCGTCGAGGAGAATGTCATCATCGGCCCGTACACGAGTATCGGGGAAGGGTGTATCATCAAGAGCAACGCGAAGATATTCTCGTCCTCGATCTACAACCGGGTCGTCGTCGGCCGGAACACCACCATCAGCGGCAGCATCCTCGACAACGGCACCTACATCGGTGACGGCTGCAATATCGAGAACGACACCGTCATCGGGCCGAAGGTCGTCCTCAAGGACAATGTGGTCGTTCACTCCGGAACAAGGCTCTGGCCGGAGGTCACCATCCCGGAGGGCACCGTCGTGAAAGAACACGTTCTGAACGATGCGTTCGATACCAGAATCGAAGGATCCTAACCGTGCCGGACGAGCCGGTGCGTGAGTGCGACGAGCGGGTGGCGGGCGTAATCCATGACCTTGATGTCGTCGAGCGTCTTTAAGTTCAGGGTTCGTGCTGTCCGCTCCATGCCGAGCTCGATATCGGCGGCAATCTCGATTATATAGGCATCGAGGCTCTTGATCCCGAGCCTCTTTGCTGCAATAGCCCGGTGGTGGCCGTCGACCAGGATCAGGCGGCCTGGGCGCCTGACGACGATGACCGGTTCGGCAAGACCCTTTTTAATCTCGTACATCCTCCCCTCGAGTTCGTCTTCGTAGATCTTCGACTGCGTGGGGAGGAGTGCGTTCGTCGGAACCTGACCGCGTTTCAGTGTCGGTTCGATGTCATAGAGTTTCTTTAATGTCTCGATGAACTTGAAGACCTTCTCGGGGGATACGTGCTCTATCTGGGATCTGATGACGTCCGCATTCGAGATGATCCCGATCAGTTTGTTCTCCTCGTTGACGACAGGGAGTTTCTGAATACCCGACCGGAAGATAACCCGGGCTGCATCGTTGACACTCATATCGGGGTCGGCGACGATGAGATGACGGGACATAACCTGCTCGACGGGGGTGGACGGATGCGCAAAAAGGAGATCGCGGGCTGCTATATATCCGACTACTTCTTTGTTCCAGATGACCGGAAAACCATCGTGGTGTGTCTTCTTTATAGTCTCGATGACGTCTTTCACCGTCCCGTGGACGTCGACGGTGACGACATCATAGGTCATGTAATCTTTGACCTTCTTTTTGTCCATCATGAATATGTCACATTGCCGAAAGATGAATTGTTCGGTCGGAAATCGATGAAGAATCGTGAAAAAAAGGTTACTCTATTGGAATTGATGTCCCTACTTCGGTCGGTGCCTTCCTCATGCGGACTTCGAGGACGCCGTTCTTGAAGCTCGCCGCGGAGTTCTGATCGGTCACCTCGACAGGCAGCACGACCATGCGGCTCATCGTGCCGTAGGTGCGTTCTCTGACATAGAAGTCTTCAACGTGCTCTTCGGCCGCACCGCTGCGCACGCTCGAGATCTCGAGGTGGTGGGGGTCGAGAAGGCGGACGTTGACACTCTCTTTCTCGACACCCGGGAGATCTGCGACTACGATGACCTCGTCCTCATGGTCCCGGACGTCGACCCGGAAATCGGCGCGGATCGAGGGCATCATCCGGCCGCGAACCTCCTCTCCCCGTGAGCTGATGCCGCCGAGCATTGACTGGAACCTGCTCTCCATCTCTGCCATGAGGTCATCAAAATCCTGCCATACCGAGCGATATGGTCGCTTTTCAGTTCCTGCCATTGGTTCCACTTCCTTTTACCGTTCGATTGCCTGAAATGGCTTTTGGATCAGGCCTCACTTTAAGGTAGTATCAAATCTATATATATCTTATTGCTGCCCGGCTGCCCCCTGCAAGAACGATACTATTTTATTTTACCGCATGCCGATTGTACTCGCAATGAAAAATACGCAGAAGAACGGCTCCAAGAAAGACGAGAAGAACTGGTACAAACTGGTCTTCGTCGGTGTCGCCGTCATGTTCGCAGCCGCGATGGTGCTGACGTACCTGACGCCGATCTTCACTGCGCCCCGCACGGTGCAGCCCGGGGATACTGCCGTGATCGCCTATACGATACGTGATGCGGCGGGGCAGCCCGTCCTCACCACCGATCAGCAGCTTGTGCAGAGTGAGTACGAAAAGGGGAACATCGTCGTTCTGACGGGCGGGATGGAGATCCCGGCAGGCATTGCAGTCTCCGGCGAGAACGTCGCACCGGTTCCGATCTACTATCCGCAGATGTCTGAGTTTGCCGGATTCGGGCTCCTCGGGTTCGAGACGAATGCAATCTCGGCCGGGCTCGTCGGTATGCGCCCCGGCGAGGTGAAGTCCGTCCGGTTCGACTACGGTGGAAACGATCTGCGGATGAACTTCAGTATCGAGGCGGCAGAAGGGTTTGGACTTGACTTTAAGAACGCGACGGTGGGCGATAAGTTCACGATAGGGCTGACCGCGACCCCGGAGTTCTCCCTCGAGGAGAACTCGACCGTGACGGCTGCACTTCGCATCGGCGAGATCGTCGAGAAGACCCCGGACCAGCTGGTCATTCAATACCGCTACGGTAGTGCGGATATCCTCCTCCAGCAGATCGCCTGAGGGACCGGATCCCCAACCGGAATTTTTTTATAATCGTCCCTTCTGTTTTCTTTCTATGGCAGTGAAAGTACTCAGTTTTTTCCAGGACGGGTGCATGGCATGCGGTGAGCAGGAACCGATCCTGCAGGAGGTCAAAGCCGATCTCGGTATCGGGATCGAGGAGATCAATGCCGCCAAAGAGCCGCAGTACATCAAGGAGTACAGTCTCCGGGTGACGCCGACGACCCTCGTTCTCGTGGACGGAGATGTGCAGGAGCGGATGGAAGGGCTCGTCCACCGCGAAGACCTGGAGGCGGCGATTAAAAAGCATCTTCGGGAGTGACGGATCCGGGAGATGGTATGCCCGGCGGGAGCCTTGTAAAAGAGCCGGATCCCGGGAACTGCGTGTAGTTCCCTCCCGGCACGGAGTGGTTATACCCGGTAGCCGTATATTCTTTTAATCCTGCGGGCAGCTGCTTTCCAGCCCTCTTTTCGCATAACCTGGCCTTCACGGAGCTTTATGTGGGAGATCCGGAACCTGCTTCCGCCCATGGTGTAGACCTCGCCCACCACGAACATCTCCTCCCCTTCGACGGGTTTGTAGACCGGTTTTGTCGTCCGACCGCTGTGAATCGAGACCTTCAGCACCACCGTCTCGATAGCCCGTGTCCAGAGTGTGGTGACGTCGGAAGCTACTGCACGCTCGACCCGGCGGTCGCCGCTCTCGATACTGGTGATCTCGACCCCGAGCGCCTCGTCGCCGCACTCCGCGACGATCATGTCGCCTACGTTGCAGTAATCGTCGCTCGTCATCTCGACGATGCAGACCGTCGATTCGGTCTCGCGGCTCACGATCGTCCGAATGGAGAGGAGCTTTTGGGCGGGCGGTCTCTGGGCATGGTGTACGTGCCCGCATTCGGTGCACTGAACGAGCAGATCGGTGGATTCCTTGAGAATCCTGTGTGTGCACTCCTCATCGCAGGTCGGGCAATGGATACTGATCATTGATTAGCAATGGACACCCTCTCCTTATAAATCATGAAGGCCAGAGATGTCGTACGGTCCCGCGGACACCCGCTCGTGCAGGGGCTGCACAAAACGACCTTCGAGGTGACCCGCGAATGCGAGCTGACCCTTTCCGGGGACTGCATCATCGGCGTCTGCGCCGATAAGGGCGCCGCCGATCTCTCCGCTCCGTTCAAGCGCCTGCTCTCCGACGATCAGGCGGTTCTTCTCACCCGGCTATGCGCCGGTAGCGAATCGGTTGAAGTCCGTTCACGGGGAAGCTCGCAGTTTACACTGGATCACCCGACCGATCTCGTCTGGAGGCGAAGCGGATTCGTCTGCGGAAGAACGGTCGGCATCTATTCCGACTGCGTTGCCCGCACGCTGCCCCGTTCATTCATCGACCGGCTCCGGCAGGGTGACGACCTGATCGTAGAACTGATCGTGGAGGTTCCCGCGACGCCTGACGAATCCTGCTGAATGGTACTGTCCGGATGCCGAATCCGCCCCTCCCATAGATACATTTATCATTCAAAACATCTCCTTCAGCGCGTGAAAAAACGTCTGCCACGGTACTTTGAGTCGAATCAGGGCGCGGAGCGGTGTGCAAAACCAAAGCCGTAACGCGGCGGATGAGGCCGGGTGCCCCTGCACCGTACTGCCGGGTACCCGGAATGGGAGAATGGGCTTTTGCAAGGGATGTGAGCGAGGGATGAGACCTCCGGAGCGGGAGACCGGAGAGGCACGGCGGCACCTGCAGGCGGGCGGCGATGACGAGCGTATGGGTGCTCTCGAGACGATGCAGGCCGGGGTTGGTGTCATGCAGGCGCGCTGCGAGGAGATAGCGGCGGCACTGGCCGTGACCGAGGTGCGGTGCAGGCACTATCGTGCTCTCTTCGATGCCGCGCCCGAAGCCTGTATCGTAATCGATCTTGAGTGTGTCATCCGTGAGGCAAACCGGAGAGCAGCCGCACTCTTCGGTGCCGATAGCGACGTCCTGATCGCCACCTCCCTCTTCCGGTTCATCGCGGAGGAGGATCACGAGGGTCTTGCGGCATGGCTCCGCCTCTCCGAGGAGGAGAGGAGCGAATCCGGATGGGAGACCTGCCTGCTCGCCTGCAACCGCGAACCGATCCCGGTCGCTCTCTCCGTCTCGCACGTGCATGACGAACGGGGTGCACACGCCGGATATCTGCTGGGGTTTCAGGACATCGCCAGACAGAAGGGTGGTGAGATCACCGCCCTGAAACATACGGAGAAGGTGCTCGGGCTCTCAAACCGGAAACTGCACCTCCTTACCAGTGTAACACGGCACGATATCCTCAACCGGTTAAACGTCCTCCTCGGGTACCTCGAACTTGCGCAGGGACAGACGAGCGATCCTATCCTGCAGGAGTACGTGCGGCGGGCGAAAGATGCTGCCTTCGGGATACGCAGTTACATCGCCTTCACACGGGCATACCAGGAGGTCGGCGTCCGTTCACCGCAGTGGCAGACGGTGCGCAGGGTGATCAGGAAGGCGCTTGCGTCCCAGACCGGCGGCTCGATCAGGGTCGATATCGACATTCCGCCGATTGAGATGTACGCGGATCCGATGATCGAGAAGGCCTTTGCAAACCTTCTCGACAACTCGCTCCGGCACGGCGGGTCGGTCACGCGGATACGCTTCTCCTGTTCGGAATCAAAAGCGGGGCTTGCCGTCGTCTATGAAGACGACGGTATCGGAGTTGCATACCGGGATAAGAACCGGATCTTCGATCGCGGTTACGGGAAACAGACCGGCCTCGGCCTCTTCCTGGTCCGCGAGATCCTTGCGATCACCGATCTCACCATCCGGGAGACCGGGATTCCGGGCGAAGGCGCGAGGTTTGAGATCCGAATCCCTCAGGGACTGTACCGGCCTGTCGGAGTGTGCGGCAGTTGATATGCCCCGGAGGGTCAGTCCCGCCCGAGCTCGGTGAGTTTCAGCTCTGCAGTCGTGAGCAGGTCTTCGCACTGTTTCACGAGCAGCGAACCGCGTTCATAGAGAGCGATACTCTCGTCAAGACCGGTATCTCCGTCTTCGATCTTCCGTACAATCTCCCGCAGTTCTGCGAGCATCTCTTCATATCTACTCATCATAGTCAAGATCCTCCACGATAACTCTGCTCCGTCCATCCTGCATGCAGAGAGTGATCCGGTCTTCCGGGGCAAGCTCGCGGACGGACCGGACGACCCGGCCGTCCTTTGCGGCGATGCAGTACCCCTGCCGCAGGATGGCTACATGGCTCCTGCTCTCGATCCGGGCGCGAAGCTCCGCCAGGTGCAGCCGGTTGCGTTCCATCCTGACGGTGACCGCCCGGCGGAGGTGCTCCTCCTGCTCGGTGAGACGCTGCATTCGCTCGTTGATCCGGCGGCCGAGTCTCGCGGGGTGCATCCGTGCCCGCAGGTCTTCGACCTCCCGTCTCTTCTCCGCGAGCCTTCTGAGCAGGTGCGACTGCATCCGCCCGGCAAGCCCTTCCGCCTCCTTCAGGAGCTCCTGCCGGTCGGGAACCGCGCGCTCCGCCGCACCCGACGGCGTGGGCGCCCGCACGTCGGCGGCGAAGTCGCAGAGCGCCGTGTCGACCTCGTGCCCGACGGCGCTGATAACCGGTGTCGTGCACCCTGCAACGGCACGGACGACATCGGGATGATTAAAGGGGAAGAGGTCTTCGAAACTCCCTCCGCCGCGCCCGACGATGAGGACGTCGACGAGCCCGTCTATTCTCCGGATTGCCTGTGCGATCTCGCGATGCGCCGCTTCCCCCTGCACCGTCGCCGGTGAGAGGACGATCTCGACCGGGAAACGGCGCGAGATGATGGTGACGATATCCTGTAGCGCTGCGCCGGTCGGGGAGGTGACGACGCCTACCCGGGACGGAAACCGGGGCAGGGGGCGTTTCTTCTCCTCCGCGAAGAGCCCTTCCCGTGCGAGCTCGGTCTTCCACTCCTCGATGAGAAGGTGCTTTTCCCCCCGGCCGGCCGGCAGGATATCCCGGACGATAAGCTGGTACTTTCCGTGCGGCTCGTATACCTCGACCGATCCCAACACCAGAACGTCCATGCCGTTTTGCGGCTCAAAATCGAGACGGCGTGCGTTCGTTCGCCACATGGCGCAGTTAATGACGGCGTTTCCCCTGCCGTTCTGCTCTCCGAGCGAGAAGTAGCGGTGGCCCGAACCGTGGTTTTTGTAGTTGGTCACCTCGCCCCGCACCCAGATATGCTGCAGCCGTGAGTCTTCAAGGAGGGTGCATATCATCCCCGAGACCTCGGAGACGCGGAGAATCGGCGTTCCGTGCAGGTCGGGATGGCCTACGTTGCCGGAGCAGTCCATCACAATCTATTAGACCGATAATTTATATCAAGTAGTGACATGGGTCGCTTCGCCGTTTCGAGCATGCTCTTCCACGAGTATCCTAGCGAGTACATCTTCGACTACGTTGCCGAGTCCGGCCTTGACGGCATCGAGTTCTGGGTCGAGACCCCGCACTTCTGGCTCCGCGGGAGGCCCGAGGATGAACTTCTGCGCTGCATCGACAACCACCCTGAGTTTGCTCCGATCACGCTCCACGCGCCGACGCTCGATTTAAATCCGACCTCCATCAACCCGCGGGTCGCCGCTGCCTCGATAGAGTACACCGTCGAGGCGATCGCGCTCGCGGAGCGGATAGGTGCAGGGGTGGTGACGATACATCCCGGCAAGAGGACGGCCCGGCGCGTCCCGAGTGCGTACGACTACGAGCGTTTCGAGCGTTACATCGGCCGCATCAGAGATGCGGCGGAAGGAAAGCAGGTGCGCGTCGCGATCGAGAATATGGAGCCGAAAGTGAATTCGCTCCTTTACACGCCCGAAAGTGCCGCAGAGCTCCTCGAGCGGGAGCCGTGGCTGTACTTCACGCTCGATATGGGGCATGCCCTGATGACCTCGGTCGGGGAGGCGATCCGGTATATCGATCTTGCCGGGGAACGGCTCGTGAACGTCCACGTCAGTGCAACGAAGAACGGCCGGCCGCACTACCCTATCCATCCCGACGAGAACGCGAAGCTGATCCTGGAAGCGCTTGCCGAACGCGGATACGCCGGTTACCTCACACTTGAGCTCCAGGATCTCCATTTCAGCCATGAACTTACATCCGAAGAGAAGATCCTGCTGTTGATGAAAGAGCAGGCAGTCCTCCGCGATATCATGGCCTGATGCGCTGGCTTTATTAGATCCGACTGCGACATTATTCTCGTTACAGACGCGTATGAACACCACTGTGATACGGCCGTTTTGCGGCGTGGAGTAAATGGTAGTCGTAGATATTTTAACTGTAGAAATTATCCTGTTTCTCGTTTGTTTGCTTCTGTCCGGATTTTTCTCAAGTTCCGAGGTTGCACTGATATCGATAACGCGTGCAAAGGTGCGTGCGCTCGTCAGTCAGAATCGGAGCGGAGCGGCAGCTCTGGACACGCTAAAGCGTTCACCTGATCACATCCTGATAACCATCCTGATCGGGAACAATATCGTCAATGTTGCTGCGGCATCGCTCGCAACCGCGATAGCGATCGGCTTTTACGGGGATGCGGGTATCGGTATCGCGACCGGTGTCGTCGTGCTGCTGATGCTGATCTTCGGCGAGATCGGGCCGAAGATGTACGCCGCCCGCAACACCGAGAGCCTCGCGCTCCGGGTCTCAAAGCCGATCCTCCTCCTCTCGCGGGTTCTCTACCCCCTGCTCTGGGGATTCGACCGTGCGAAGCGCCGTTTTGCGTTCGGCCCGGGGCTGACCGAACCCGTCGTTACGGAGGCGGAGATCAAGGAGTGGATCGACGTCGGCGAGGAGGAGGGAACCATCGAGCAGGAAGAGCGGGAGATGCTCTACTCGGTGCTCCGGTTCGGCGACACGACCGTCCGCGAGGTGATGACGCCGAGGTTCGACGTCGTGCTGATCGACGACGCGAGCACGGTCGAGAGTGCCGTCACCATCTTCAATGAGACAGGTTTTTCACGAATACCGGTCTATCACGATCACATCGACAACGTTGTCGGGCTGCTGAACGTCAAAGATGTCTTTGCCTCGGTCTTCCGCCAGCGGTCGAACGCGACGATCAAAGACCTGAAGCACGATCCGTACTTCGTCCCGGAGAGCAAGAAGATCGACGAGCTCCTCAAGGAACTCCAGGTCCGGAAAGTCCATATGGCCGTCGTCCTCGATGAGTACGGATCGTTCACCGGTATCATCACGGTCGAGGATATGCTTGAAGAACTCGTCGGTGAGATTATGGACGAGTTCGACGAGGAGGAGCCCGAGGTGCAGGAGCTCGAGGAGGGGGTATATATCGTCGATGCCCGCACCTGGGTCGAGCGGCTCAATGAGGATCTCCGGATCGACCTCCCTGAGGATGAGTCGTACGAGAGCATCGGCGGCCTTGTGCTCGATCGTCTCGGGCATATCCCGCGACGGGGCGAAGTGGTCAAGATCGAGGAGAGCAATACGACGCTCGTCGTAATGCAGATGCGCGGGCGGAGGATTACGAAGGTGAAGATTATCCTCCCGCCGCCGCCCGCGGCGGAGCTGCACTGAAGGCGGCACTATCGCCGAGGAGTATTCGTTACTATGTGTCCAGAGAGAGCTATTCCGAAGAAACGGATCGCCGTCCTTGCTTCGGGGAGGGGTTCCAACTTTCAGGCCGTTATCGACGGTATCGCATCGGGCTTTATCCCGGCGGTCTGCGTCGGGCTGATCACCGACAATCCGTCCGCGTATGCAATCGAGCGTGCGAAACGGGCCGGTGTTCCGGTCACGGTCGTCGACTTCAGAGAATTCCGGAGCAAGCAGGAGTACGAAGGCGCGCTCCTCGATGCCATGAAGGGGTGCGAGGCCGACCTCTTTGTCCTTGCAGGGTATATGCGGATCCTCGGGCAGCAGATCGTGCACGTCTTCTCCGGGCGTATGATGAACATCCATCCCGCTCTGCTTCCTGCCTTTTCAGGCCTGCATGCACAGCGCCAGGCGTTGGAGTACGGCGTCCGGGTCTCCGGGTGCACCGTTCACCTGGTCGATGAAGGCATGGATACGGGCCCTATCGTCCTGCAGCGGTGTGTGCCGGTGCTCGACGGCGACGATGTGGAGACGCTCTCCGAGCGAATCCTCGCAGAAGAACACCGGGCACTCCCGGAAGCGGTCAGGCTCTTCTGCGAGAACCGGCTATCGGTTGAGGGGCGGCGTATCCGGATCCGGTGATCCGGCATCTCCCTACTCTTATATATTCTCTCCCGGCCAAGTTTTAGGGACCCAGACGATAAGGGGGCAATGTGATGGCAGGGAAGGCACGCAAGATCAATCACAGGAAGATTGCCCGTGAACGGATCGAGGTGCTCTTCCGACAGGCAGCAGCATTCCACCCGGAGAATCCGGCGTGGAGCAACCGCTGTGTGGAACTCGCACGTAAGATCGGAATGCGCCACCGGGTGCGGATCGACCGTCGGTTCAAACGGCAGTTCTGTCGCCGTTGCAATGCATTTCTTGTGCCGGGAGAAAATATGAGAGTGCGGATACATCGGGGGCGGGTGATCGTCACCTGCCTTCTCTGTGGACATAGGGCACGATATCCGGTAGTGAGGTCACAGCATGGATAAAGAGATGATCCATCATCTGAAGGCCACGATCTGGATCGGGAAACGGGGCTGCACTGATGTTATGATCGATGAGATCAAACGGCAGATCAAGGATCGGAAAGTGATTAAGGTCAAATGGCTCCGGAACACGGAGATCGATCCGGAAGCGATAGCAGCTGCCGCCGGCGCCGACCTCATCAACGTGCGAGGCCGCACGATGGTGCTTGCAGAGCGGACCTCCCGGCGCTCCAGATGAGATTCTCGAAATATATAAAACGTCGTTGGACGAATATGTAAAGACTGTTAGCGATGGTGAGGATTATCAATGACAACCGTATATGACATTCCTGCTGATATGTTCATTCGGCAGGTAGCAGAAGAACTGAAGAAAACTCCCGAGGTTCAGCCCCCCGACTGGGCGGCGTTCAGTAAGACGGGAGTACACAGAGAGATGCCCCCCGAAAACCCCGACTGGTGGTACATTCGTTCCGCATCGATACTGCGGCGCGTCTATGTCGACGGACCTGTCGGCATCCAGCGGATGCGCAGTTTCTACGGCGGAAAGCGCGACCGGGGCTCGAACCCCTACCGGTTCAGGAGAGGCAGCGGGTCGATCCTGCGCAAAGCCCTCCAGCAGCTCGAAGCTGCCGGATACGTCTCACAGAATAAGGATGGACGCATCGTCACCGCGGCCGGCAGGTCTTTCATGGACAACATCGCGAACAGCATGAAAGCCCAGGCCGTCGAGATTGCGCCCGGTCTTTCAAAATATTAACCGGAGGAATGCCTGATGGGAGACGACGAACTCGCTGATCTTCGTCGCCGGAGAATGGAGCAGCTGCAGCGGCAGGCGGCGGATCAACAGTCGATGGAGGACGAGCTCGAGCGGCAGAAGCAGATGGAATCCCAGATTCACATGGTGCTGATGCAGATACTCGAACCGGAAGCGAGAGAGCGGCTCAATACCATCAAGCTGACGAAGCCGGACTTTGCAAAGGCTGTCGAGCAGCAGCTCGTCATGCTTGCGCAGAGCGGCCGGATCCGGCAGCGGATCACGGACGACCAGCTGAAAGAGCTGCTCAAGCAGCTTGTCCCCTCGAAGAGAGACTACAAGATAACGCGAAAGTGATGAAAGCCGGTGTTCTCTTTTCCGGAGGGAAAGACAGCGCGCTTGCGGCGATCATGCTTGCACGCGATTACGACGTGGAACTGAACACCTTCGTGTTCGACCCGGAGCGGGAGATGCCTGGCGTCGAGGCTGCAGCAGCCGCACTCGGCCTCCCACTCAGGAAACGCATCTTCGGGAACGACGTCCTCGATGAGGCCGTGGCCATGGTGCTGCGGTGCCGCTACCCGAACGATGCCATAAATATGGTGCACCGGCGGGCGATCGAAGACCTCTGCCGCGACTATACCGTGGTGGGGGACGGCACCCGCTGGAACGACCGGGTTCCCATGCTGGCACGGCCGGAGGTGCAGCGCATAGAAGCACTCTATCGCTGCTCGTATATCCGACCGCTGCTCGGCTACGGCAAACCCGAGGTTGAGCGCCTCGCCGGGAGATTCCTGGTGGTTACATACGGTGAGACGGGAACAATCGAGAACGGGGACTACGAACAGGAACTCCGTTCAAAGGTTCGTTCCTGCGGGATAGATCCGGCGACACTCTTTCCCGAGCACCACCGGCAGTCGCTGGTGATCGGTATCACCGACAGATACAAATCGACGTGATGAACTATGAGCAAAGTAACGAAAGGCCGGAAGGTCCGGCTGGCAAAGGCGTGCGAGCAGAACCGCCGCGTGCCTGCATGGGTGATGATAAGAACAAACCGGAGCGTCGTTTCGCACCCGTACCGGCGCAACTGGAGAAAGAGTACGCTGAAGGTGTAAGATCATGGCCGAGATACTCAAAGAACATATCTATGTCGTCCCCCTGCGCGATGTGAAGCGCTCTCCCCGGTGGAAGAGATGCAACACCGCCATCAAGGATATCAGGTCGTTCCTCGTGCAGCACATGAAGAGCGAGGATATCAAGCTCGACAGCACCATCAACGAGAAGGTCTGGGAACACGGCAGTGGGAAGCCGCCGAGAAAGATCCGCATCCGTGCGATGAAGTTCGAGGACGGCCAGGTTCAGGCCGAACTCGCAGAGGAGTGAAATGAGCAGTACAACCGATCTTGCCGGTGACCCGAATATCGGTGTGTACGCCCGTGTATTTGAGGACGTCGCAGTCGTATACCCGACGACGCCGGAGAGTTTTCGCTCCGTGCTCCGGGAGGAACTGGACGTCGACCTGCTCGTCACGCCCATCCAGGGAAGCGAGATCATCGGATCGCTGCTCGCCGGCAACAGCCGGGGATTCGTGGTAAGCGGTCTTGTCTCCGATGAAGAGCGGGCAGCGCTCGGGGAGTACCGTGATGTGTACCTCCTCGAGGGCTCCATGAACGCCGCCGGAAACGTCATCCTTGCAAACGACTACTTCGCTGCCGTCCACCCCGACATGGAGGTCGACGTAGCGGAGGAGATAGGAGCGTTCCTCGGTGTTCCGGTCGTCCGCGTCTCTCTCGGCGGAGTCAAGACCGTCGGTATGGCGGGATTCGCCACCAACAAAGGTGTTCTGGTTCACTCCCGTGCGGGAGAGGCCGAGATCGCGGCGCTCGAACGGGTGACCGACCTTCCCATCGGCCGCGGATCGATCAACATGGGGAGCGGCCTTGTGGGAACGGGTCTCCTTGCCAACACGAAGGGGTATGTTGCAGGTACGTATACGAGCGGTTTCGAGCTCGGTAGAGTTGAAGAAGTATTTGGGTTTTTGGAGTGATGATTCAATGGCAAATCAGAAGTATGAGGTAGTCGGTGCGGTGAGGATCAACAACACGTGGAAGCCCTACACCACCGTTGTTGAAGCTCCGAGCGAGGGTCTCGCTGTTGAGCGCATGTTCTGCACCATCGGAAGCAAACACCGCCTTAAGAGAAATTATATCAGCGTCAAGGCAGTTAACGTAGTAGCTGGTGAATGATTGTGGACTCTGTAGATCCCCGCGAGGTTCAGACGCTCCAGATGTACCTGAACGAGTACGGTCAGCAGATGGAGGTTCTCGCGCAGCAGCTCAATCTGATCGAGCAGCAGCGGCTTGAGTCGCTCGCTGCCGTCGAGTCGATCCAGGCACTCGGGCAGAGCGACGACGGGGCAGTACTCCTCCCTATCGGCGGCGGTGCGGTCGTGCGTGCGAAGGTTCTCGATCCCGAGCACGTGATGGTTAACATCGGCTCCGATGTGGTCGTCGAGCGTACCCATGCCGACGCGGTAGAGTATCTGCAGGATCGCATCACTGAACTTGAAGCGCTTGGCAAGAAGGTGGCCGGCTCTCTGGAACAGCTCCGAGGGCAGGTGAACGAGATCTCCCGCAGGCTCGAAGCCGTATACCGGCAGCGAGGTCAGCCACCTCAGCCTGGCCAGGGTGGTCGCTAGGTTATGTTCGATTCTCTCAAAGCGAAGCTGAAAGGTATTCGGAATAAGTTCGGCTCCAGCATCGAGGAGGCCGCGGGATCGGTTCCTCCGGAGCCGGCGGTAGAGCAGCAGGCGGCTGCCGTACCCGCCATCCCGGCACCGGCAGAGAGCGAATCCGTGCAAAAGCCCCTTTCGACGGAGAAGCCGGCACCATCCCCGTTACCGGCTGCGAAAGAGGCGAAGATCGCACCGGCACCGCCGAGAGAGGAACGCGACAAACCCTCGTTTTTCAATAAGTTCAAGGTGTTGGTCACCGAGCGCGAGCTCCTTCTGAAGGAGAAGGATATCGCAGAACCGCTCTTTGAACTTGAGATGGTGCTGCTCGAGAACGACGTGGCACTGCCGGTAACGGACGAGATTATCTCGAGGATGAAGGAGGAACTCGTCGGGAAGCACCGGAAGATCGGCTCGTCGGTCGACGATCTCGTCCTTGCGACGCTTCGGAGCGCCCTCTGCGGCGTGCTCGGCGAGGGGCTCGACCTTTGTGACTACATCCGGCAGCACGATCGCCCGGTGAAGATCCTCTTTACCGGGGTGAACGGTACCGGGAAGACTACGACGGTGGCGAAAGTCGGCCACTATCTCACGAAGAACGGCTTTTCGGTTGTTATCGGTGCCGGTGACACCTATCGTGCGGGAGCGATCGAGCAGATCAGGACGCACGCCGACCGGCTCGGCATCAAGGTCATCCAGCACCAGCAGGGCGCCGACCCGTCCGCCGTCCTCTTCGATGCGGTGCAGTACGCAAAAGCGCACGATATCGACGTCGTCCTTGCGGATACCGCGGGACGGTTCCACAACCGTGCGAACCTTATGAACCAGCTCGAGAAGATCCGCCGGGTCATGAAGCCCGATCTCGTCATCTACGTCGACGAGGCGGTCGCCGGAAACGACGCGGTCATCAGGGCGGATGAGTTCAACAAGACGGTCGGCACCGATGCGGTCGTCCTGACGAAGGCCGATATGGATCCGAAGGGAGGCGCTGCCATCTCTGTAGCCCACACCGTCGGTAAGCCCATCGTCTTCCTCGGCACCGGGCAGGGCTACGACGATATCATGCCGTTCGCCCCGCGCGAAGTCGTGGAAGTCCTCCTCGGAGGTGAAGCCTGATGCTCGATAAACTCGGCACCTCGCTCAAAGACGCGGTGAAG
Source organism: Methanoculleus taiwanensis (assembly GCF_004102725.1). NCBI lineage: Archaea > Methanobacteriati > Methanobacteriota > Methanomicrobia > Methanomicrobiales > Methanomicrobiaceae > Methanoculleus > Methanoculleus taiwanensis. The sequence goes on from NZ_LHQS01000001.1 coordinate 773,278, forward strand.
AAGCTCGCCGGAAAGACGGTGATCGACCGGGCGGCGGTCGACGAGCTCGTGCGCGATCTGCAGCGGGCACTCCTCCAGTCCGATGTCAACGTCAAACTGGTGATGCAGCTCTCCCAGTCGATCAAACAGCGCTCGCTCGAAGAAGAGCCGGCGAAGGGGATGGGCGTGCGCGAGCATGTCCTGCGGATCGTCTACCAGGAACTCGTTCGGCTGATGGGGAGCACGACCGAGGTCACTCTCGGGCCGCAGAAGATCCTGATGGCCGGCCTCCAGGGGAGCGGCAAGACCACGACGACCGCGAAGCTCGCCCGCTACTTCCAGCGCAAAGGGCTTCGCGTCGGCGTTATTTGTGCCGATACCTTCCGTCCGGGTGCGTATGACCAGGTGAAGACCCTCTGCGACCGGATCAACGTCCCCTGCTTCGGCAACCCGAAGGAGACGGATGCCGAGAAGATCACGCGGGAAGGGCTTGCCGCCTATAAGCAGCTCGAAGTGGTCATCATCGACACCCAGGGCCGCCACGCGCTCGAAGATCACCTCATCGAAGAGATCATCAACCTCAATACGCTCTCGAAGGCCGACCACCGCTGGCTCGTGATCGATGCGGCGCTCGGGCAGCAGGCGAGCGAGCAGGCGCGCCGGTTCCATGAGGCGATCGGGATCGACGGCGTCATCGTCACCAAGATGGACGGCACGGCAAAGGGCGGCGGTGCGCTCTCGGCGGTATCCGAGACGAAGAGCGGGATCGTCTTCATCGGAAGCGGGGAGACGATCGAAGACCTCGAGCGGTTCGACCCGGACGGGTTTATCTCCCGGCTCCTCGGGATGGGCGACCTTCGGGCGCTCGTCGAACGTGCCGAAGAGGCGGTCTCGGGTGAAGATCTCGACGTCAATGCCATGCTCAAGGGCAAGTTCACGCTCCGGGACATGTACAAGCAGCTCGAGGCCTTAAACCGCATGGGGCCCTTAAAGCAGATCATGGGAATGCTGCCGCTCGGCAATATGCAGATCCCGGACGATGCCTACGATATCACGAGCTCCAAGATGGATCGCTATAAGGTGATTATGGACTCCATGACGCCGGCCGAGCTCGACGACCCGTCGGTCATCAGCAGCTCCCGTATTCACCGGATTGCCAGGGGTGCTGGTGTCTCGCCGGACGATGTCCGGGAGCTTATTAAATACTACAAGACGATGCAGCGCGCCCTGAAGGGTATGCGGGGCATGGGCGGCGGCAAATTCAACATGCAGCGCATGATGAAGAAGTTCGGGCGGACGCAGTGAGATGAAGCGATTTGCAATCGTCGGCCATCTCGCCGCTACTGCCGGCACCTTCAGCTTAAACGACCTTCCCGGCAGCGCCGGAAGGATGGATGTGCTCTGCCGCTGCGTGAACGCGGCACTTTTTCTCTCGCATGATCTTCGCGCAGACGTCGAGTGCTACCTGGTTCTCTGCGGCGAGCCGGGACCCGAAAAGACCGTACTCTTTGTAGGCGGCGAGGTTCGCTATCTCAGCCCGGACGAACGAAGTAGCGCATCGCTCATCAAAAAGGCGCTCGCTCTCCCCTGCGGCGATGCCTTCCGGGAATCGACGCCCGGCGTCTATGTCCGGCGGGGCGGGCTTGCACGGCTGCTCGACGAGCACCCGTTTGCCGTGCTCGCCGAAGACGGCGGCGATATCAGGCACGAAGAGGCGCTGCCCGAGGCGTACCTGCTGAGCGATCACCGGAACTTTTCGGACGAGGAATGTGAACTGATAGCCGGGCGTTCCCGGCATTCTGTCGGACCAAAGTCGCTCCACGCGGATCATGCAATCACTATCCTCCAGAACGAACTTGACCGGAGGGAACACGGATGGAGATGACGGAGAAAGTACAGTCGATTCTCGACTATGGAGAGATCTGCGATCACTGCCTCGGCAGGTTCTTCGGCAAGCGGTCGCACGGTCTTACAAATGCAGAGCGCGGCAGAGCACTCAGAATCACCCACGAACTCGCCGGGAATACTCCTCACGCCGAGCCGGTTTCTGAAGCCTGCTGGATCTGCGCAGGCGAATTCGAGATGGTCGATCTCTGGGCGGAGAAGGTTGTCGAAGCGCTTGCCGGGCTTGAGTTCGAGACCTTCCTGATCGGCACGAAGGTTCCGCCGCTTATGGCGGAGAGCGAAGAGATGGTCTGGAGCGATCTTGCGCTCCGCGACCCGGAGCCGCTGAAAGCGGAGATGAACCGGGAGGTGGGGAAAGCGGTCTCTGCCCGGATAGAGAAACCTGCTGACGTTTCAAAGCCGGATGTCGTGGCCATCCTCGATCTCGGAGCAGGAACGGTCGAGATCCAGATAAACCCGATCTTTATCGCAGGCAGGTATATGAAGTACGAGCGGGGCATTCCCCAGACGCACTGGGACTGCCGCCTCTGCCGCGGGAAGGGCTGCGAGACGTGCAATTACACCGGCAAGCAGTATCCCGACTCGGTGGAGGAACTGATCGGCCGGCCGCTCATCGCTGCGTTCGATGCCGAGAACGCCGTCCTGCACGGTTCCGGACGTGAGGATATCGATGCCCGGATGCTCGGCACCGGCCGGCCGTTCGTCATGGAGGTCGTCACGCCGCGCCGCCGCCAGGTCGACCTCGCCGAGCTTGAGGGGATCGTGAATGCGAGCGCTGAAAACAGGGTCGGCGTAACCTTCTCCGGATGGGCGGATCGTAAGACGGTGCAAAGCCTTAAATCGGACAAAGCGCATAAAAAATACAGGATCTTGGTCGAGATCGACGGTTCCGTATCGCCAGAAGAGCTCGGAACGGCTCTCGATCAACTCAAAGGTGTGACAATACAGCAGCGCACACCAAAGCGGGTGTCGCACAGACGGGCGGATAAGGTTCGGGAACGACGGGTCATCGATATCGAATACGGAGGCGTGCAGGACGATGCGTTTTTCATCGACGTTGTCGGCGAAGCAGGCCTCTATATCAAAGAACTGATATCAGGTGACAACGGCCGGACCCGGCCGAGCCTCTCGGAGATCCTCGGAAGAGACGCACGCGTTACCAGCCTTGATGTGATGCTGGTTGAAACAGGTTATGATGGTGAGTAGGAATGGCACTTCACAACGGACCCAGGAAGAAGACGAGATATAAATTCAAGAAGGATCTGAGAAAACGCGGGCTTCCGCCTGTCACCTCCGTGATACAGAACTTCGATGTCGGTCAGAAAGTCCACATCGTTATCGAGCCTTCTGTTCAGAAGGGTATGCCCCACCGCCGGTTCCACGGCAGGACGGGGACGGTCGTCGGTCAGCGTGGCCGGGCGTGGGTTCTTGAGATCCGCGACGGAAATTCCACCAAAGTGGTAATCGCGCGACCGCAACATCTAAAAGCACAAACCGTATAATCTCCATCAAGTGATTGGCATGAAGGTAAAAAGAGTTGTGAGCGAAGAGCGAATCCTGCTTTCCGAAGTACGTGAGATTCTGCTTGAAGTGGAAACCGGACGACTTGCTGCAGGAGAGGAGATGTCCTATGAACTTCGCAAGAGCATCGAGCATGCCAATCATCTCTCAAAGACCCCGGCCGATAAGGCAAAGGCGCTGCTTGACGAGCTCCTGAAACTTGAGAAGATGAAGGAGGAGATTGCGTTCCGCATCGTCAACCTCATGCCGCGGACGCGGGACGAACTGCGTGCCATCTACGCAAAAGAGCGTTTCACCCTGACACCGGAAGAACTCGACGAAATTATCGATCTGGTAATGACCCACTTCTAGGAGAGGGCGCCTGTGAAATCCGATAAGAAAGAGGTCAACGCGTTAGTGATTGACATCCTTCCGAAAGGCTACGTGAACGATCCCCGTCCGGTCTACAAGCGTGAGCCGGTTGTCCTGGCCGTCGGTTCGGATCAGTTCAAGCTGCTCGAGCTCGTGCCGAAGGCGGGTGTCGATATTCAGATCCACGATCAGGTGTATATCGGCGACTCCGAGCGTGAGAAGATCGAGCGCGTCAAGAGGCGTGTTGGATACGAGGAGCTGACCCATGCGGCGAAACTCGAGTTGCCGTATGCCGTCGAGACGATCGTCCGGGAGCAGGAGGGGCGGTTCGTCGAGTTCTTCAACAAGTCCATCTCCATCACGCCGAAGCTCCATATGCTTCACCTCCTCCCCGGTATCGGCAAGAAGCTGATGTGGGAAGTGATCGAACAGCGGAACAGAAAGCCGTTCGAGAGCTATGCCGACATCAGCCAGCGGATCAAGTCGATGCCTCATCCCGATAAGATGGTCGTCAACCGGATCCTGCACGAGATCGAGGATCCCGAAGAAAAGTATCACCTCTTCACGTCGAAATGAGCGCTCCGAAAGACCAGCACTTTCTCGTCGATACCCGTGCGATCGAGAGGATTGCAGGGTTCGTCGACGTCTCCGGCCGCCGGGTGCTTGAGGTTGGCCCCGGAGAAGGGCCGCTTACCCGTGCACTCCTCGAACGGGGTGCCGAGGTCATTGCGGTCGAGCTCGACCCTCCCCTCTGTGAGGAACTGGAATTCTCTTTTGCCGATGAGATTGAGGAGGGAAGGCTCCACCTCATCCGGGGCGATGCGACGCGCGTCGACCTTCCGGCCTTTGATATCGTGGTCGCGAACCTCCCCTACTCCGCCTCCTCGAAGATAACCTTCCGTCTGCTCGAGATCGGTTTTGAGGTGGCCGTGCTGATGTACCAGAAAGAGTTCGCCCAGCGGATGATCGCACGGCCCGGGACGCCCGCGGTCGGTCGTCTCTCGGTGATGGTGCAGACGTATGCGACGGTAAAACCGCTCCTCGAGCTTCCGCCGAGCGCGTTTCGGCCGAAACCCCTGGTGCGGTCGTGGGTGGTGAAGATAACGCCGCATGAGCCGCCGTATCCCATCAACGATCGGAAGGCCTACGCCGATCTTCTCCGGGTGCTCTTCTCGCACCGCCGTAAGACGATCCGGAAAGGCCTTCGGAGCGGGAAGGATTTCTTTGATAAGGAGACGATCGAACGGGTGATCGCAGGCCTGCCGGAGGATCTCCTCGGTCGCCGCCCCGAGGAACTCTCGCTTGAGGAGTTCGCGATGATAGCGAACCTGATCTGAAGGGATGCCGGATATGGACGATCAGGTTTACCAGCCCGAAGCCGATACCTTCCTGCTGCTCAGGGCGGCAGAGAGGGAGGTCCGGCCGCACGACCGGGTGCTCGAGGTCGGCACCGGCAGCGGACGGGTCGCTGCCGGGCTTACGAAGGCTGCGGACAGCGTCGTTGCAACCGATATCAACCCCTACGCCGTGCTCGCCGCCCGTTCGTGCGGTGTCGAGACGGTGCGGTGCGATCTTGCCGCCGGTCTTGCCGGACCGTTCGATCTCATCGTCTTCAACCCGCCCTACCTGCCGACGTCGCCGGAGGAGCGGATCGACGACTGGCTTGAGTATGCCCTCGACGGAGGACCTGACGGGAGATGGGTCATCGAGCGGTTCATCCGCGATCTCGGCCGCATCTTATCGCCGTACGGCCGGGTTCTGCTGCTTGTCTCAACGCTGACGGGTCTGGATGCGGTGCGCGAGATCTTCGCCGCCCACGGGTTCGTATCGTTCATCGTCGACGAGGAACCCCTTGAGGGGGAGAGGCTATACGTGCTCCGGGCAACGCGGGACTTCTGCCGGATCAACGCAACCGGTTGATCAGGCTCAGGACGGCGATGAGCGTCGGCGTGCTCTTCTGTACCGAGCTACGAATTTTCATCCATTCATCCCGGTTCTCCGCCGTCATGCATTCGTAAAAGACGCAGTAGGCAAAGAATCCGTGGATCTTGTATGCCGGGAGCGGGTCGCTTCCGGGTTTGGTCATCTCTCTTTCGAAGGTATGCCCGGGCTCGCATACTATTCTGTCCCAGTCTGCAATTATGCCGGCGATATCCGGGTGTTTCAGGGAGAGTTCAAAGAAGAGGGGAGACTGGCGCAGCAGATCGGAGACCTCGCTCCGGAGTTCGTCGCCGGTGACGAAAAGGCGCTTTTGGGCGATGGTATCGACCACCCGCGGCGCCTTTATGAGCTCTGTTCTGAGATTCGGATACGCGAGCCATAACCGGGAGAAGATCCCGGGATCGGACGGTATCCGATATATGCAGGGATCGGGAGCCTCTGCGGTATCAAAGGCAAGGGCTCCCTGGCGTACGAGGGCGGTGAGTCTCTCTCCGATCCGCTCATCGTCGGTGGAACCGGTTCGGCAGGCTGCAATCAGTTCCGCCTCCGGGAGTTCGTCGCTCCGTAGCAGGTGCCGAAAAATGTTCTCCGTGATCTCTGCCATCTTTGCTCCTCAACGATGCATATCCGTATATGCCTTTGATGCTTCCCTGCGATATCTCTTCTGGAATGATTATTTCTGAAATTACCGTTCCGGGTAAAATATTATTACGATTCATCGTGTTATAAGAAATATTGTTCGCCCATGCCCTCATTGCGGTGTGTTATTTCTCCTGGCCGGGTCGCCACGCGCCATAGTGGTCGAAGGTATCCGGACGCCTCGCCGCTGCGATAAGCCGGGGCGAGGCCGGCCCGCCCGTGGGGTCCGGCACGGAGCAGTTCCCTCTTACGACGCGGATCGAAAGACGGGCGGGAGACCGATCTGCGATAAGGTTTAAGGTGCCTGCCGGTAGTAAGGGGGGATACGCCGGGGCTGGCCGGAACGCCCCGCACGGAGGCAACAGGAGTGAGTGAATCGAGAATGCGGGAACGCCGCGCACTCTGCGGCATCTGCTCTGCAGGCTGCGGCGTCATCGTTACCTACGACGACGAAGGAAAGATAGCCGGTGTCCGGGCGGATGAAGACTCGGAGATCGGGATCATCTGCAAACTGGGCGAGCGTACGCCGGAGATCGTCTACTCGAAAGACCGGGTAATCCATCCACTGAAGCGGGTGGGTCCGAAGGGAACCTACGCGTTCGAACGGATCTCCTGGGACGAGGCATACGCGATCATTGTGGAAAACCTCACCCGGATCAAGGATGAGCACGGGCCTGAGGCAGCGGCGATCTACACAGGCTCAGGCAGTTTCGAACTCTCGCACTGCGATGTCTTCCAGCCGAAAGACGTAGCGGTCTCCTCTGCATCGAGCGTCCTCTTCCCGTATGGCTCCCCGAACACCATGGGGGTCGGTGCCCTCTGCTATGTTGCATTTGCCATGATAGCGCCCCACGTCACCATGGGACGGCTCCACATCAACACCTACTCCGATTTCGAGAACGCCGATCTCATCGTGGTCTGGGGCACGAATCCCGCCACCGATTTCCCGCCGCTGAACCTCCGGAAGATCCTGGCCGCGAAAAGCCGGGGTGCCGAGGTCGTCGTCATCGATCCCCGGCGGACGAAGACGGTCGATCTCGCCGGTGCCGAGTGGGTTCCCATTCGTCCGGGCACCGACGGTGCTCTCGCTCTCGGGCTCTGCAATGTCTTGATCGCGGAGGAACTCTACGACGAGGAGTTCGTCAAAAACTGGACGCATGGTTTTGCGGAGTTTTCCACGTACGTCCAGCATTTCCGGCCGGAGGTCGTGGAAGAGATAACCGGCATCCCTGCAGAGACCGTTCTCTCGCTCGCCCGGCGGATAGCTGCGGCGGACGGCGCGACGTGGGCGATGTACACCGGGCTTGAGTACAGCGACTCCGGTGTGCAGGCGATCCGGGCGGCCATCGTCCTCTGGGCGCTCGCCGGTCAGATGGATGTTCCCGGCGGCCGCTGCTTCTCGATGCTCGAGAATACTTTCCCTATCAACCGCTCGGAGTACCTGGAAAATCCGGATCTGAACCGGGCGATAGGGGTCGATCGGTTCCCGGTCTATACGGCGTACCGGCAGGAGGCTCACCCGATCGCCCTCCCCGAGTCCGTCCTGCACGGGAGACCCTACAAGGTACGAGCCCTGATCATCCAGGCCGGGCATCTCCTGATCTCCTGGCCACAGACGCCGCTCTGGCGCGAGACACTCGAGAACCTCGAGTTCCTCGTCTGCGTCGACCGCACCCTCACCGCCGATGCGGCGTACGCCGATATCGTGCTCCCGGCAACGACGATGTACGAACGTGAGTCGTACATGACCTACGGCCCTCTCTTCCGGATCCGAGAAAAGGTCATCGAGCCCCTCGGCGAGGCGCGGCACGACGTCTTCATCATGGCGGAACTCGCGAAGCATCTCGGGTACGGCCATCTCTATCCGCAGGACGAGGAGGCGATGCTCCGGCACGTTCTGAAGGGTTCGGGGTTCAGCCTCGAGGCTGTCAGGGCTGCCGGGGGGACGGTGCAGTCGCCGACGGTGATGATGCAGTACAAAAAGTGGGAGAAAGGACTTCTTCGCCCCGACGGAAAGCCCGGGTTCGATACCCCGACGGGCAAGTTCGAGATATGGTCGACGATCCTCGAGGAATCCGGGTACGATCCGCTTCCGGTCTATACGGAACCGCAGGAGAGCCCGGTCTCAAGGCCAGATGTTGCGGAGACGTATCCGCTAATCTTCAACTCCGGCGCCCGGGTGACGACCGACTTTCATGCACAGCACCACGGGGTCGAAAGCCTGATCCGGGAGCGTCCCGAGCCGACAGTGACCATTCATTCCCGTGACGCGGAGGAGCGCGGGATCAGGAACGGCGATCGGGTCACCGTCCGAACGCTGCGGGGGCAGATCCCGCTCCGGGCGATCGTCACCGACGATATCGTCCGGGGTGCTATAGAGGCGAATATGGGTGGCGGGTGCCACATCGGGCCGAAGGCCTGGCAGGAGGGGAACGTCAACGAACTGACCGATATGCAGCGCTACGATCCTATATCCGGTTTTCCGGTCTATAAAGTCCTCCTCTGCGATGTAACGCGGGCGGATACCTCCGGCGGGGAGACGGTCGCCATCGGTTCGGGCGAGCTTGGGGCTCCTCGGGATCTGCCGGCGGCGGCCGCCACTTCCGAAACCGCCCGGATCTACCTTGACAACAATGCCACGACCCCGATCGATCCCGCGGTCTGGGAGACGATGGTCGCTTTTGGCGAGGCGAACTACGGGAATCCGTCGAGCATCTACCGGGAGGGCAAGGCGGCAAAGAGGGCCGTCGAGGATGCCCGGCGCGTGCTCGCCCGGCTCCTCGGATGCACGGCAAAGCGGATCGTCTTTACCGGGTGCTGCACCGAGGCGAACAACTTCCTCATCAAGGGGCTGGCGTTCGCCTCCCGGGACGGTGAGAATAAGCATCTCATCACCTCGTCGGTCGAGCATTCGTCGGTGCTCGAGCCGATCCGGTGGCTCAGGAAGTTCGGGTTTACCGTGACCGAGCTTTCCGTCGACGCGACCGGTCGTGTCAGTCCCGCCGATCTCGCGGAGGCGATCACGGCGGAGACGCTGCTCGTCAGCATCATGACCGCGAACAACGAGACCGGTTCGATCCAGCCGATCCGGGAGCTCGCCCGGGTAGCGCACGCAAGCGGGGCGCTCTTCCACACGGACGCGACGCAGGCGATAGGAAAGATCCCGGTCAATGTCGCCGACCTGGACGTCGACTTCCTCAGTCTCTCCGCCCACAAGATCTACGGGCCGAAGGGGGTCGGCGCCCTGTACATCCGCAAGGGGATCGAGCTCGATCCCCTCCTGCACGGGGGCGAACAGGAGCGAGGCCTGCGTGCCGGTACGGAGAACGTGCTCGGTATCGTCGGGCTCGGGCGGGCGGCGGAGCTTGCAGAGCAGCACCTTGCCGGGATGGAGGCGGTCAGGCTCCTCCGTGACCGTCTTGAAGACGGGATCCGGGCGCTCGTTCCTGAAGCACGATTGAACGGGCATCCGACGGAGCGCCTCCCGAATACGGTCAATATGACGCTTCCCGGGTATCGGGGGGAGTCGGTGGTGCTCGCCCTCGATCAGCAGGGGATCTCAATCTCCTCCGGTTCGGCATGCCACTCGGGATCGCCGGCACCGTCGCACGTGCTGCGTGCGATGGGTCTCTCAGACGAGGAGGTTCACTGCTCGATCAGGATCTCTCTTGGTGCCGGAACGACCGAAGAGGAGGTTGAGAGGACGCTTGCGGTTCTGGACGATACGCTCCATAACCGGAAGGCGACCGTCCGGTTCGTAACCTGCCGTTAGGGAGAGTTCTCTCCCTCCTCTCCGGTCATCCCGGCCTTTCGTAGGGTCCTCTCTGCCCGGCAGCCGGAAGCGATTACAGAGTTCTATCTCTCCAAAAAGCGGCGTATCCTTCGATTTCCCACAATGTATTTATAGCATCGGGGGCATCAAGTCGGTTCCATGACGTATTCTGACTGGGCACGTGAAGATCTGCAGGTGGAGAGAACGGCGGATTGTTCGTCCGGGTCACCATCATACGGGCGGCGCAGTCGCCTGAACCCCGCAGCCGGTTTGCTCTGTTCGCAGGTATCGCAGTTCCTCCCTGTAGCTCCGAACGGTCGGAACGATCCGGCTCACTCCGACAGCGGGGAACCTGCGACATATCCGGAGATGCAGACCGGCGGTGGGGAGTCGAGGCTTGAGATCCGGAACTATCTTACGAGTTCGTATGCCGAGGAGATAGCCCGTGACGTCCGTCTTGGCCTATCCGGGGGTCAAAAAAGGATCCCGAGCAAGTATTTCTACGACGAGCGGGGTTCGCGGCTCTTTGAAGAGATCTGTATGCTCCCCGAGTACTATCCCACCCGGACCGAGATGGCCATCCTGCAGGAGTATGCCGGGGCGATCATGGAGCCGTTTGCCGGCGGCGATCTCGTGGAGATGGGGTCGGGAGCGAACTGGAAGATCTGCCGCCTGCTCGATGCGGCATGGCAGGCGGACAGTCGCGTCATACGCTACGTACCGGTCGATGTGAGCGAGGCCGCTCTTCGAACGGCCGCTGTGGATCTGCTCCGGCGGTATGACGGGCTCTCCGTCCTCGGGATCGTCGCGGACTTCACCCGCGACCTCGGTAGTATACCGGATAATACCTCAAAGATCGTCAGCCTCTTCGGCGGTACGCTCGGGAATTTCACCGGGCCGGAGGCCGAGTCCCTGCTTGGAATGGTCGCCGGGCTCATGCACCCGGGTGACCGGTTCCTTCTCGGCCTCGATATGCTGAAGGAGAGAGCGGTTCTCGAGGCGGCATACAACGACTCCCGGGGAGTCACCGCCGCGTTTAACCGCAACATCTTACACGTTGTCAACCGGGAACTCAACGCCGGCTTCGATCCTTTGCTCTTCGATCACGTCGCGTTCTTTAACGAAGATGCGGAGCAGATCGAGATGCACCTCGCTGCAAAGCAGGCGATGACCGTCGATATCGGGCTCCTCGATATGGCGGTGGAGTTCCGGGAGGGTGAGACGATTCATACCGAGATATCCCGCAAGTTTTCCCGGGAGAGTGCAATGAGGCTCTTCGAACGGGCAGGCCTTGCGGCCGAACGCTGGTTCACCGACGATGCCGGGTGGTTCTCGCTCGTTGAGCTCGCCCGGAACGACTGATTTTCCCTCCGTGGAGGTCGTCCGGCCGGGTGGCGGGACACCATTTTATACTCCGGTTCCCTTCACGGTTTCGGGGGACTATGAGGACGCTCATCATCTACACCTCGGTGCACCATGGGAATACGGGGAAGGTTGCCCAGGCGATGGCGGGGGCGCTCGGTGCCGATATGGTCGATGCGGCTGGAGCCGAGCCCGGGCTGATCGACCACTACGACCTGATCGGTTTTGGTTCGGGCATCTACCACGGCCGCCACCACCAGACTCTCTTTCGTTTCGTCGAGATGCTTCCTGCCGTCGACGGAACGCTTGCGTTTGTCTTCTCGACGAGCGGGCGGGGTGTGGCGCAGGATCATACTGCCCTGAAGCAGGTTCTCGAAGCGAAGGGGTTTTGGATCGTGGGTGACTTTGTCTGCAAGGGCTGGGATACCTATACCGTGCTCGGGCTCGTCGGGGGAATCAACAAGGGAAGACCCGATGCCCGGGATCTTGCGCATGCTGCGGCGTTTGCAGATGATCTTGCGAGACATTGGGGGGATGCCGGCCGGTAAAACCCGGGATCGGCATCCTGCAGCTCCTGCATCCGCCTGCCCCAAACCATTATATCCGGGTATAGAGTATATCCCGCCTGATCCCCGATGCGATCCCGCTTACTGGTCATAGTACTGGTTGTTTTACTGATTGCAAATGTATACTCCGCGGTCATCGTTCCCGCCGCGGTCGATGGGGATCTCCGTGACCTCAATAGCCGGATTGCCGTCCTTGAAGAAGAGAATGCCGATCTGCTGGCCAGGGTTTCCGAGTATGCCTCCCAGGCGGTGGCTCCTGCCGCTGAGCCGACCCCGTATCTCCCGCCGGCAGCGGAATCCCTCACCGGGGCAGCGACGCTTCAGGCGCCGGTGGTCGTCGAGAAGGTCGAGTCCGTCAGGAACTATCCGCTCGTGCGGCAGCGGGTAACGGAGAAGGGATCGCTCGTGGACGTCTCGGTCGAGGTCGTCCCCGGACGCGGACGGGTGCTCGTCCAGACCACGCCGCTGATGGGGGTGGTTTTCCAGGATGCCGGCAACACAGCTGTCTCCGTCGCCTGTGAAGAGGCCGGAGTGAATCTCTCCGGGAGCGACGTGATCTTCTCGGTTATGGCGGAGAGCGAGGTCTCGGCGATCGACGGGCCGAGTGCCGGCGCACTGATGACGGCGCTCCTCCTCTCGGTGCTCGAGAAACGGCCCGTGAACGACTCCGTCACCCTGACCGGCACCATCGATCCGTTCGGGAACGTCGGTGAGATAAGCGGCGTCGCCGAGAAGGCGCAGGCAGCGCATGATGCCGGCAAAGATCTCATCCTTCTTCCCCGGAAGAACAACCGGGTCGTGTCCTACGGCGACGTGACGAGGAGCATCGGCGGGGTGGAGTTCACGCTGCAACACCCGGAGGATATCGACGCCCGGCAGTATATCGAGAATGAGATCGGCATCCGGGTCGAGTACGTGGACTCCATCCGGGATGTCATGCGGTATATTGCCTGATCGATCTGTCTGCCCCGGTGCCGCATGCTTAAATATCCGGGGTGCCCCTCCCTGTCGGAAGATCCATGAAGGCTGTGTCGATCCTTGCCGCGCTCCTCCTCCTGTCGCTTCTTGCCAATGCTTACCTCGTGGCGGTCATCGTCTCACCGTCGCTGTTCCCGGCAGAGACTCCTGTGGCACCCGCTCCATCCAATCCTGCATCAGCCCCGGTTCCGGCCTCTCCTGTCCCGGGAGAGGGTCTCCCGGGAGCAGCGACGCTCCAGGCACCGGTGATTATGCAGATCGTAGAGCTCACCCGGGAAGGACCTTTTACCCGGGAGCAGGTGACGGAAGAGGGTTCGCTCGTGGACGTCTCGGTCGAGGTCGCCCCCGGACGCGGACGGGTGCTCGTCCAGACCACGCCGCTGATGGGGCTCGTCTTCCAGGATGCCGCCAATATGGCTGTCCTTGCTGCCCAGAACCGCTCGGATGTAAACCTCTCCGGGAGCGACGTGATCTTCTCGGTTATGGCGGAGAGCGAGGTCTCGGCGATCGACGGCTCGAGTGCCGGTGCACTGATGACGGCGCTCCTCCTCTCGGTGCTCGAAGACCGGCCCGTGAACGACTCCGTCACCCTGACCGGCACCATCGATCCGTTCGGGAACGTCGGCGAGATAAGCGGCGTCGTCGAGAAGGCACGGGCGGTACGCGAGGCCGGGAAAGATCTCTTCCTTCTCCCCCGGGAGAACAGCAGGCTCGTCCGGTATCGGAGTGTCTCGCGGAACGTCGGCGGTTTTGTGGTCACGGAGCAGCGGCCGGAGATTGTGGATGCGGAAAGGTTCATCGAGGACGAGATCGGTATCCCGGTGGAGTACGTGGATACGATCGACGACGTTACCGCCTTCCTTTGGTAATCGGGGGCCACGGCGCCCCCCCGATGCCGAAGAGATTCTTCGGAGTTTATATTTGCCTACTGCCAATAGAACTGGCATGAAAACAGCCGTAACCCTTATTGTGCTTATTACCGTTGCCCTGCTCGCGTGCGGGTGCACGAATACCGCATCCGTCGGCGAAACGACACCGATGCCGACCGCGACCCCTGCCGCCGAACCGGCAGCACCGGGAGTTCAAACCTCCGAGCCATCCGTTTCTGGGCAGGTCATGCCGGTTCTGGATATATCCGGAGAGGGCGGCGCGTCGCAGGTTGTCGATCTGAAGACGGGAACGTACGTCGTCACCACCACCCGTGAGGGCACCGGTTACTTTACGATCGAACTCGAGAAGGAGAACTGCCATATCGGTCTTCGCGGAACCGATAAAGCATATTCCGGAGTGGATGCGTTCGGCATTACGATGCCCGGCCGCTACTACCTGAACGTGACGGATGAGGGGGACAGCCTCTGGACGATCCGGGTCGACCGTGCGGCAGGCGTCGTTGACCAGAGTATGCCCTACCGCTTCGAGGGGACGGGCGACATGGTTACCGGCTACTTTAACCTGCCCGCAGGGGCTCTCCCGCTTACGGTATGGCACAGCGGAGAGGACGACCTGTATGTCTGGCTCTTCGATGAGGGAGGGAACGATGTCTACGCATACCCCGGGTGGACGCTCACGCTCCCCGGTGAGGGGCAGTCTCAGGAGACCGTGACCGTCGAGATCCCCGAGAGCAGAGCCTACCTGCTTGCGGTGCAGTGTGCCGGGGACTGGACGCTGGCTATCGGGGAATAGCGCTTCTCTTTTTTTATTTCCCGTTCTGGCGGATGACCTCGTAGGTCACCCGCTGCTGCAGGATGCAGTCGCGGACTGCCCGCTCACGTTCAGAGAGGTTCGATCGGCCGCTCTTCACCTCGACGAAGGCGACGCTCGTCACCTCCCCGTCCGAGAGGCCGTTGAAGATGACGAAGTCGACCGGGGTGCCGAGAAAGCGGGCATCCTTCGGGTTGTAGGTGAAGTCCGGGAAGTAGGGGATGAGATGTTCGGTTACCTTCCCCCGGATCACCGCCTCGCTCCGCGTGACGGCGTCGCGGCGGATGCTCTTCTCCTCGGTGATCTTCCACTCCCGGAAGAGCAGCTCCGCCTTCTCGTCGACGAGCCGCTGCATCTCGGTCGAGCGCCATTCGTCGAAGAGCGATCGCGCCCGCCGCTCGACCTCTCCCGCTACGCGGGCGTAGCGCCAGGCGATGTAGATCAACAGGAGCAGGAGGGCGGCGATGAAGATCCACTCTATCATACAGTACGACTCGGTGGCCGGGGATAAAGGGGTTTGGAATTGCCGTCCGATCGCCCGACGGAGAGGTGCTCTTGAGTCGATCCCCGGTCGGCATCATCTCTGTGGAAAGGTGTCCTTTCATCCCGGGGGATCCATCCTCCTCAAGCCTTTTATGGACTCCCCGCCCTGTACCCGGGAAGTACTATGAATCGACGATTGCTCCTGCTGCTCGCTGCCCTTGTGGTCACGGCCGCCGCCGCTCTCGGTGCGGCGCTCCTGCTGTCGGGCACCGATCCTTCCGCCCCGACCTATACGAATACGACCTACGGTTATGCGGTCACCTATCCGGACGGGTGGCAATACGCCGAGACTGCCGGAGGTGTCGCGTTCTCCTCCCCGGACGGCCACGAGGAGATGCGGATCACTGCCGATCCCCTCGCCGGCGATTTCCCGATCGAGTCCGTCCTCCGCTCGCTGAACACCACCTATGCAGCGGATTTTGCGCGGGATATCCCCGGCACTGAGTGGGTCTCGATGAGCGAAACCGTGCTTGACGGCGCTCCTGCGTATGAGAGCGTCTTTTCGATCCCGATACAGGGGGAGGAGCGGTATCAATTCGTCGCCCGGTATGCAGTGCACGAGGGTGTCGTCTACTCGGTGATGTATACGGAGTTCCCCGCCGCATACGATCCGTATACCGGCCATGGAAAGGAGATGCTTGAGTCGTTCCGGTTCATCTGATCTCTCTGCCGTCTTTCTCCCGTTCGGGCTCTTCTCCGTCGGGGGAAACCGGGGTCTTTTTCCTGCTCGCCGCCGTACCTCTTCTATGAGATCGTATTTCCTGATCCCGCTCCTCCTCTGCACCGCTCTCATCACCTGTGGGTGCATGGGAACCGCACCGGCGGCACCCGACACGGCGGCGACCGCCACACCGACTCCGACTCCGACGGATACCGCTGCTCCTCTTCCGACACCGGATGGCAAGGTGACGACACTCGGCGGTGCCGGAAACGCCACCCGGGTCGTCGCGCTCGATGCCGGGCTGTACGTCTTTACCATGCAGCACGACGGCACCGGCCCGTTCAGCGTCGAGATCGAGAGTGAAGAAGTCTATGGCACCCTTGCCCACGCCACCGGCGCATATGACGGAAAACAGGCGTTCGGCCTCCCCGCTTCCGGTGAGTACGAGTTTACGGTCGTTGCCGACGGTAACTGGACGATAGCGGTCGACCGGCCGCAGGCGATCAACGGTATCCCGCCCCAGACCTTCACCGGCACCGGCGACGGTGCAACGCCGCTCTTCCAGATCCCGGCAGGGAACGCCTCCTTTGCGATGACGGTTCAGAGCCCGGCGGAGTGCGCGGTCTGGCTCTACAACAGCACCGGATGGCTCGTCTTCGATCCGACCGATACCTACGTCGAACCGCTCCACTGGCACAGGGGACCGTACAACGGCACTGCAACCGTCCGGATCGCCGATGCGGATAACTATCTGCTGAACGTGATGGCCGAAGGCGCGTGGACGATCACGGTCACGGTCTGACCTTTCCCCACTCTTTTTCTTCTGCTCCTTCCGGTCGTCACGCTGCCGATGCCCTTTACCGATCAGATGAGACGGGCGGTGCGAACGCAGCGCTGACGGTAATGATAAGATACCGGGCGCCGAAAGGAGAGAGTATGGATCGTTTCACCACCGGGCCGTCCCGGTGCGGCGCCCCTTCGTCCCCGCCTGCCGGAGAACGGAAGCGGAAGAGTGACCGGATGCACCTCCTCATGGAGATGCGGGAGTTTTCCCGCGAGCACGGTGATATCCTTTCCCGGTACCACCGGTATACGCCCGGGGACCTCGACCGGCTCGCAGGGGAATGCCGGCGGCTGCAGGAGGAGGCGTGCCGTCAGGGTGCCTGCGGAACCGCCGGCGAGCTCGCTGAGCTCGAGTACGTCATCGGCAGGGCAAAGGAGATGCGCGAGAAACGGGGGGAGTGATCCGGCTTTACCTGACCGGGATGCTCCTCAAACGCCGTCAGTTCTCTTCCGGGAGCCTGGGGAGTTCGTCTTCGTCCGACGGCACCACGACCTCGGGCGAGAGATCAAAGAGTTCTTCGATGATCGCGTCGTCCTGCTCGTCGTGGTACTGCTCGCCCGGCTCTTTCATCTTCATCCAGAGGCGGATCTGCCGGAGGAGTGTCATGGACGTCCGGCCGTCTCCCGCCTCTTCCGGGAAGGCGCTCTCTTCATACAGTAATGCCATATTCATGCTTCTGCTACAAAACTCTGTTCAAACGTTCTTTCGCTGTATCGGCCGATTGATCCGGTGCAACATCGAAACGGAGGTACCTTTTGGTGTTTCTCCGGCACTCACGTCCGCTGAAACATCCTGTCGAGTTTCTGCTTTTCGAGCGCCACTACCGTCGGGCGTCCGTGCGGGCACGTCCAGGGAGTCTTCGTCGCCGCGAGCTGATCGATGAGCCGCCGCATCTGCTCGCCCGTAAGGAGAGCTCCCGCCTTTACCGCTCCCCGGCAGGCGACGATTGTCGTTATCCGCTCTTTCGCCCCGGCGGCGGCCTTCTGCCCGTCTCCGATGAGTTCGGTGATCGTCTCGCGGACTACTGCCATATCCTCAAGTTTTCCGAGCACGACCGGCACCGCCCTGACGGCGTAGGTGTCCCGCCCGAACTCCTCGACGACGAACCCTTCTTCGGCGAGGAGGGGGATCGCCTCGCGGATGATAGCCGACTCTGCCGCCCGCAGCGAGAGGATCACCGGCGTGATAAGCTCCTGCGACCGGACGGCGGCGTCCCGCCGCTCCACGACCTGCTCGTAGAGCACCCGCTCGTGGGCGGCGTGCTGGTCGACGAGGTAGAGCGTCCCGTCCGATCCACGGGCGACGATGTAGGTCGCAGCGACCTGTCCTATCGGCTCCATCGCGGGGAGGAGGTTCTGCTCTCGTGGAACCGCGAGTTCCGTCTGGCGGAGCTGGCGATCCGAGGTAGCGAGTGTCCGGTGACCGGCGGCGTAGGCCGGTTCCGGCGACGCGACGCCCCTGGTCTCCGGGAGCGGAGGGTTCTCGGGCGTTATTGCTGTCTGAACCGGCTCGCCGCCCGCCTCGTCGCGGGAGAGATCCCGCTCCCCGAGCGCCTCCGCCACCGCATCCGTGATCGCAGAGAGGATCTCCCGCTCCCGGCTGAGCCTCACTTCGCGTTTGGTGGGGTGGACGTTCACGTCGACGAGGCTCGTGTCGATATCAAGGTCGAGGAAAGCCACCGGGTAGCGGTCTTTCGGGAGGAGGGTGCCGTATCCCTCCCTGATTGCGCCGACGATCGGGCGGGATGCGACGCTCCGGCCGTTGATGCTGATACTAATATGGAACGGGCTCCCCCGGCTCTCTGCAGGGCGGGAGACGTAGCCCCCGATCCGCATGAACGGCGTCCGCCCCGCGACCGGGATCAGCGACCGGGCGAGGTCGATCCCGTGGAGCCCGACGATGGCGTCGCGGAGCTCCGCCGACCGCTGGGTCGCCATCCGCTCGCGGCCGTTCTGCACCAGGCGGAACGCGATATCGCTGTGGGCGAGGGCTATCGTCTCGACCGTGCCGTAGAGATGGGCAAGCTCGGTGTTCCTGCTCTTTAAGAACTTCCGGCGGGCGGGGGTGTTGTAGAAGAGATCTTCCACGATCACCGTCGTCCCCTCGGGAGCACCCGTCTCGCGGTCTTCGAGCACCTCGCCGCCCCGGACGACGACCCGCCTTCCGGCGATCGCCCCCTCCCCCCTTGCCCGGGTGACCAGCGTCACCTGCGCCACGGCGGCGATGCTGGCGAGCGCCTCGCCCCGGAACCCCAGTGTCCGGATGACGTGCAGGTCGCCGATCTCCCGTATCTTGCTTGTTGCATGGGGTTCGAAGGCGAGGAGCGCCTCCTCGGGTGTCATCCCGTACCCGTCGTCGGCGATCCGGATGCGCGTGATCCCCTTCATATCGGATGTCACGTCCACGAGGATGGACGTCGCCCCGGCGTCGACGGCGTTCTCGACGAGTTCCTTGACGACCGATGCCGGCCGTTCCACTACCTCGCCGGCGGCGATCTGGTTCACCGTCGCGGGGTCGAGCCGGTGAATCCGGGGTTCGGGGTGAGAGGCGCTCATCGCCGTCCGTTTCCTCCGTTCGCCAGGTTCTGGAGCCGGTGGAGGGTGTTTAACGCCGCGAGCGGGGTCATCTCGTCGAGTTTCATCGCCCGGAGTTCTTCGACCGCCGGGTTCGTCTCGGCGACGCCCTCGCCCGTATCGACGAGCAGCATCTGGGTGTAGCGGGGTGTTTTCCCGCCTCCTTTCAGTTCCTGCACCATCGCTTCTTTGAGGATGACGAGTGCCCGTTCGGTCACCTTCTTCGGGATGCCGGCGAGCTCCGCAACGTGGACGCCGTAACTCTTATCGGTCGCCCCCTGGACGAGCCTCCGGAGGAATATCACATCGCGTCCCGTATCCTTCACCGCGAAGTGGAAGTTCTTCACCCTTTTTAGTTTCCCCTCAAGCTCGATCAGCTCGTGGAAATGGGTGGCGAAGAGGGTGCGCGGACCCGTCACCGCTTTGCCGTGGAGGAACTCGACTACCGCCTGTGCGATCGAGAATCCGTCGAGGGTGCTCGTTCCCCTGCCGATCTCGTCGAGGATCACGAGGCTCTGGGGGGTGACGTTGTTGAGGATGTTCGCAAGCTCGAGCATCTCGACCATGAAGGTACTCTGCCCGCTCGCGAGGTCGTCGAACGCCCCGACCCGGGTGAAGACCCGGTCGACGATCCCGATCGTGGCGTGCCGGGCGGGGACGAAACTCCCCATCTGCGCCATGATACAGAGGAGGGCGACCGCTCGCATGTACGTCGATTTTCCGGCCATGTTCGCACCGGTGATGATCATGATCTGGTTGCCGCTCCCGTCGAGGTCGGTGTCGTTCGGGACGAACCCGACCTCCATGCTCCGCTCCACGACCGGGTGACGCCCTTCCCGGACGACGATCCTGCCGCTCTCCTCGATGACCGGGCGGGTGTAGTCATAGCGGGCCGCATTCTCGGCGAGGGCCGCGTAGACGTCGAGGTGCCCTATTGCCCGGGCGGTCGCCTGCAATTCGGGAACGCATGCGGCGAGCGTCCGCACAAGATCCGCGTATACCTCTGCCTCCAGAACCGAGAGCCGATCTTCGGCGGTTGCGATCATCGCTTCCTTCTCCCGGAGCTTCGGGATGGTATACCGTTCGCCGTTTGCCGTCGTCTGCCGGCGCTCGTACTCTTCCGGCACCAGATGGAGGTTCGCCCTCGTCACCTCGATGAAGTAGCCGAAGACCCGGTTGTAGGAGACTTTCAGGGACTTGATCCCTGTCCGCTCCCGCTCCTGCTGCTGGAACTGTCCGATCCAGTCCTTCCCCGAGGTTGAGAGATTCCGCAGTTCGTCGAGTTCGGCGCAAAACCCTTCCCGGATCATCCCGCCCGACCGCGCCAGCGCCGGAGGCTCGTCGACGATCGCCCGGGCGATGAAGTTCGCAGTCGCGGAGAGATCGCTCATAGCCTCGAGGGCTTCTCTGATATTCTCCGGAGTCTCGTCGGTAAAGAGATCCTTTAAGGCCGGGATTCTCTCGATAGACTCTCTCAGCGTTAAGAGATCCCGAGGTCCCGCATTCCCGTAGGAGATCCGCCCGGCGATACGTTCAATATCACCGCACCGGTCGAGATGCGAGCGTAGATCCGCTCGTGCCATCGGATTGCCGACGAAGTACTCGACCGCGTCGAGCCGGCGGCCGATAGCCTCCGGGTCGAGCAGGGGGGCGATCAGGAACGACCGCATCAGGCGGCTGCCCATCGAGGTCTCGGTGACGTCGAGGGCGCCCTGGAGCGTGATCCCGGCCGCTTCGCTCCGGATACTCTTCGTGATCTCGAGGTTCCGGAGGGTGATGGCGTCGAGTGCCATGTTCCGTGCCGAAAGCCTGGTCGAGAGGCCGGCGATGTGGGCAAGCTCCGACCGCTGTGTCTCCCGGGCATAGCGGAGGGCGGCGCCTGCGGCAGCGACCGCTCCGTCGAGCTCCTCGCAGCCGTATCCGCCGAGCGAATTCGTGCCGAACTGCTCGCAGAGGAGCGAACGAGCACTCTCCGGGAGGAAGGCATCGTCGCGGTAGCGGGAGACAAGGAGACCCTGCGCCCGGAGCCTGACGGCGAGCGCGTCCGGGGAACTCTCCGGGACGATGCACTCGGACGGGTGGTAGCGGACGACCTCCGAGACGAGCTCGGCATAGTCACGCCCGCCGTCCGAGGCCGAGACGAAGAACTCTCCCGTAGAGACGTCGAGGAATGCCGTCCCGATCGATCCCTTCTTTCCGGGAGCGACGGCCATGAGATACTGTGCTCCGGGTGACCCGAGCATCGAGGAGTCGATGACGGTGCCGGGCGTGATGACGCGCACGACATCCCGCTTGACGACACCTTTCGCCTTCTTCGGGTCTTCGACCTGATCGCAGACGACAACCTTGAACCCTTTGTTCACCAGGCGGGCGATGTAGCCCTCGGCGGCATGGTGGGGAACGCCGGCGAGCGGCATCCGCTCACCGTCTTTGTCCCGTCCGCGGGAGGTCAGGACGATGTCGAGCTCTCGCGCAACGACGGCGGCATCTTCACCGAAGGTCTCGTAAAAGTCGCCCATCTGGAAGAAGAGAATGGCATCGGGGTGTGCTGCCTTAGCCGTATAATACTGTTTCATCGCAGGGCTTGGTCCGTCCTTCATCGCTCTTCCTTAGTAAGGTCCTCGCGAGGGCTGATAAGGTATGCGTCTTTGCCGGAAAAGTGAATGACCGGCGAAATCAGGTGCACCAGATCGGTGAAAATCGCGTGGTGCAGCCAAACTACATACGTCAGGAGATCACAATTTTACCCGGTAATACATGGCAGCGACGATTGTTGAAAAGATATTCTCGTCGCACTGCGGCAGAGAAATTCGTGCAGGCGACGTAGTGATGGCACCGGTAGATGCGGCGATGATTCACGATATCACCGGCCCGCTTGCAATCCGGGTGCTGCGTGATATGGGCGGCGAGCGGGTCTTCGATCCGCGGAAGATCGTCATGCTCTTTGATCACCAGATTCCTGCGGATTCCATCCCTGCTGCGGAGAACCATGTCTTCATGCGGGAATTTGCGCGTGAGCAGGGCATCCACAACTACGATATGCGGGAGGGTGTCTGCCACCAGGTCGTGATGGAAAAAGGCCACGCGGCTCCGGGAGAGATCGTGGTCGGCACCGATTCGCATACCTGCACTTACGGGGCGGGCGGTGCGTTCGCCACCGGTATCGGGTCGACCGATATGGGTTTTGTCTTAAAGTTCGGAGCCCTCTACTTCCGGGTTCCGGAGAGCATCCTCGTCGAGGCGAACGGCAGGTTCGACCGCCGGGTCGGTGCAAAAGACCTCATCCTCAATATCGCAGGCGATATCGGTGCCGACGGAGCGACCTACCAGGCGCTCGAGTTCGTCGGCGATACGTTCCGGACGATGGATATGGCGGGCAGGATGACCTGCGCCAACATGGCCATCGAGATGGGGGCGAAAGCCGGGATCGTGCCGCCGGACGAGACGACTTGGGAGTACATCGCTCCACGGAGGGCGATGCAGCCTTTCGCGCTTGCGAGCGATCCGGATGCCGTCTACGCCGAGTACCGGCAGTACGACGTTGCCGACCTCGCCCCGCAGATCGCCGTCCCGCACAACGTCGATAACGTCGTGGACGTCGGTGAGGTGGCGGGCACGAAGGTCGATCAGGTCTTTATCGGATCGTGCACGAACGGCCGGTTCGAGGACCTCGCCGAGGCTGCCGAGGTGCTCGGGAAAGAGCAGTTTGCGGAGAGCGTCCGGGTCATCGTCATTCCCGCGTCCCGGGACGAGTACTTAAAATCGCTCAAGGCAGGGCTGATCGAGCGGTTCGTGGAGGCCGGAGCCCTCTTCGAGGCTCCCTGTTGCGGCCCCTGCATGGGCGGGGCGTTCGGGCTCCTCGCACCCGGCGAGGTTTCGCTCTCGACCTCGAACCGGAACTTCAAGGGGAGACAGGGCAGCACCGCCGCGTCGGTCTACCTCTGTTCTCCGGCGACCGCGGCGGCGAGCGCCATCTACGGCGAGATCACCGATCCGAGGGAGGTGTAACAGCATGCGAGTCTGGAAATTCGGTGACGACATCGATACGGATGCAATCATCCCCGGCAGGTTCCTGACGATCTACGACGAAAAGGAACTTGCAGAGCACGTCTTTGAGGGAACCCGCGACGAACTTCGCGCAACCGTCGCGGAAGGCGACATACTCGTCGCCGGCAACAACTTCGGGTGCGGTTCGTCCCGCGAGCATGCCCCCCTCGCGCTCCGGGGTGCCGGGATACGGGTTGTGATCGCGAAGTCCTTCGCCCGGATCTTCTACCGGAACGCGGTCAACACGGGGCTCCTGCCCCTGGTCTGCCCGGAGGCGGAGGCGATCGAGGACGGTTCCGCGATCGCGGTGAACACGGCCGAAGGCTATATCGAAGTTGACGGCAGGAGGCTCGCCATCGAGCCGGTGCCGCCGTTCCTCCAGCGCATCGTGGATGCCGGGGGACTCGTCGAGTATGCAAAGGGAATGGATGAGGTGGAGACATGTACAGGATCGCAAGCATAGGCGGAGATGGGATAGGCCCTGAGATCATCGAGGCAGGAAAGGTCGTGCTGGACGCTGCCGGCGAGCGGTACGGCTTTGACATCGCGTGGGAAGATTTCGCTATCGGGGCCGACCGCTACCTCGCGACCGGCGAACTCATCACCGAGGACGACCTTGCCGACCTCTCCCGGTTCCGGGCTATCTACTTCGGCGCCATCGGTGACGACCGGGTGAAACCCGGTGTTCTCGAGAAGGGTATCCTGCTTGCCCTCCGGTTCCACTTCGACCAGTACGTCAACCTCCGGCCGATCAAACTGCTGGAGGGGGTCGCGACCCCGCTCGCGAACAAAACTCCGTCGGATATCGACTTCGTCGTCGTCCGGGAGAATACCGAGGACTTCTACGTCGGTATCGGGTCGCGCTTTGCCGGCGAGAGCGAGAAGGCGACGCTTGAGGTCGTCCGCGACATCTACCAGGTGAAGTTCGGGATGGACGTTACGACCGACGCGGAGGAGATCGCCTACCAGATCGGCGTCATCACCCGCGAGGGAGCGGAACGCGTCATGCGCTATGCCTTCGACCTTGCAGAACGGCGGGAGAAGAAACTCGCCTCCGTGGACAAGGCGAACGTCCTCTCCGACGTCTACGGCCTCTGGCGGGACGTCTTTACGGGCGTTGCGAAGGATTACCCCGACGTTTCGACCGAGTTCAACTTCGTCGACGCCGTCACGATGTGGTTTGTGAAGAACCCCGAGTGGTACGACGTCGTGGTCACCCCGAACATGTTCGGCGATATCATCACCGATCTCGGGGCGATGATCCAGGGCGGGCTCGGTCTCGCCCCTGGCGGGAACATCAACCCGCAGGGCACTTCCATGTTCGAGCCGATCCACGGGTCGGCGCCGAAGTACAAAGGGCTCAACGTCGCAAACCCGATGGCCACCATCTGGGCGGGATCGATGATGCTCGACCACCTCGGCGAGCACGAGGCTGCGGCGGCCGTTCTCCGCGGTATCGAGCAGAGTATCACCGGGCGGTTCGTCACCCGGGATATGGGCGGGAAGGCGACGACGAGCGAGGTCGGCGAGCATATCGCGTCGCTCGTCCTGCAACACTAATTCTTTTTCCCTGCCCGTATCGGGCGGCAGTCCCGAAAAAAAGTATGGCGATCTACTCAACCCGCTTCTCAAGAAGCCTGCGGATAGCCTGAAGCTCCGCGAGCACGGCGTCGTCGCCCGTCGTTGCAGGCTGCTCGGGCTGGCCTTCGGTCGCGACGGGAGGGGCGCCCCGGACAAAGCCCATGATCGTCTCCCGGAGGTCTTCAGCGTCCTCGATCCCGTTTAAGTGGATCTCGGCTCTGGCCTGGGCGGAGTAACCCGCCGTCTGGACCCGGAGAGACGAGAACCCGAGGTAGCGCATCAGCGGCCCCTGGGTAATGTCGACGTTCGTGATCCGGTTGTAGGGGACGATCCCGGTCTGCCGGAACCAGACCCCGCGCTTCCACGAGATCTCGTCGGGAGTGAGCCGGTAGACGACGCTTTCGTAGTAGAGCGGGATCCAGACCGCGATGAAGGCGAGGGCTGCGGCGAGCGGAACCCCGACGGCGAGAACGGCAGGCAGTGATCCCGTGAGGCCGAGGGGCAGGACGACGAAGGGGAGGACGAATACCACGACGATCAGGAGAAGCGAGATATACATATATGTCCGGTATGCCGGTTCGGGTTTGAACGGCTCTCCGATGCGAAAAGGTACGGTTGCCATCTGTATCACCTCTCTGGTTTGCGCTTCCCGGTGTTGAAGGTATCAGTTCGGAAGCACGGGTGCCCGCCTACGTATTGCCTGCAATGAGCCGGTAGTATGTCCCGTGGTAATCAAGGATGATGTTCCGGACGTTTCCATGCTCATCCGGGTACCAGGCGTAACGGGTTATCAGTTCCTCCTCTTCGTCGGGCGTGATACGGATAGAACTGTATCCGGGGTTGTTTGAGAGACGGGGGAGGTGATCGAGGAGTGTGCCGGTCGGCCGGATGATCCTTTCCTGATCCAGGATCATCGCTGCAAGCGCCGGGTACCCGGTAAGATCGTCCTCGGTCAGGCGGTAGACGATCTCGTCTTCCGGTGTGTCCTTATCGACCGCCTGCACCGCAAGGTAGCCCTGTGAGAAACCGACGACGGCGAATGCCGAGAGCAGCGTCATCGCGCTGAGCGAGACAAAGAGAACCAGTATAAGACCTTCAAGCCGCATGGTGCCTGTTATAGATGAATCGCCTGATGGATATAAAAATCCATGCTCTTCCGGGAGGCCGGAATAACCTCCGGGTTCATTCAATTGTCCTCTTCATGATAGTCCGATCTACTCCGGCACCGAAATAATCGCCGCAGTAGTCGACCTCAAAAAATCCGTTTCTGTCATACAGGTTTCGCCCGGGGACGTTCGCCGGTGAGACCGATAAAAACACCTCGCGTATGCTCATGCTCCGAAACGCTGCAAGGATACCCGCGACAAGTTCCGCTCCCACACCCTGCCTCCGGTCTTTCTCCCGGACGGCGAGCCGGATGATCCACGCCTGGGTCGGGTCCTGCTGCACCCGGGCGCCGATGGTATACCCGATGACCTCACCGTCACGGTCGGCGACGAGGAAGGTCTCCGGGAAGAGGACGCCCGCCTGCCTGATGAAGACCGCGGGTTTGCATTCTCCGGGAGTATTTGCCTCTTCGAGGGAACAGAGGGCGGTGTACTCGCTCTCCCGATAGCGCCGGATCGTAAGAGTCATAGCATGAGGTTTCGCGGATGACGTAAAAAAGGTAATACCGGAGCTCCGCCGCACGGATCGATGAAGGGGTCTGCCTCTCACAGTGTTTTTTCGCTGCCTTTCTGCTTCTCTTGCTTCTTCTTCTGACCCTGTTCGAGCATATCGCGAGCCATCTGGTACGTCTCGATCTTATACTGCATCTGCTCGATCCAGTGCTCTTTCATCTTTATCCGTGAATCGATCATCCGTATCATAAGTTGCCGGATCTGATCCTCGCCGAGGCACTTCCACATCTTCTCGACGAGCTGGCCGTGTGCATCATAGCCATGGTACGTCATACTCGTTTTCCTCCCAGGGACAGGGCACCCCCTGTGCCGGTAAGGATATTAAAACCTTGTGGGGCGACAAAAACTGGTAATACTGTGATTGCAGAAGTGACATCTGATCCGGCATTCGCTCCTCCCGCTCTCCCCGCCTGCCGTGCCCGCAGAGATCAGCGGATAAGGGAGGATCAGTTCCGTTTCCTGCGCCAGGCTATATTCTCCGCTGCTTTCCGTCCATACAGGCGTTCAGCACTTCATCAAGAAGCTCGAGCGTCCCCTCGACCCCGGCAAGCGCCCGGGCGCGGAGGTGCACCCGTCCCCTGACCGGCGGCGTTAAGGGGACGAAAGGAATATTTGGAAGGACGCTCCGCTCGTAGGACGAACCGATGACGAGATCGGGTTCGCACGCCCTGAGCCGGTCCGCTATCCGGATGAAATCGACCGTCTCCTCGACCCGGAAGCGGGAGGGCGGGGTGTGGTTTCGGGAGCATATGCAGGCTATATCGGCGTCGAGATGCCGCTCGAGCGTCTCGGCGACGAAGACGGCATATGCCCCTCCTCCACATACCGCTACCCGGGGCGGCTCAAAACGGCGCAGGTACTTGTCGCATGCCTTCGCGATCCGCTCCTCTGCCGAGGCGATCTCCCGGTAGACGGGTGCGGGATCGAGAGACTCACAAGCATCCGTGAGTCTTTCGAAGGTCTCGGCCACTGCGTCGAGGCCGAGGAGGGAACCGTACCATTCCCCGACGCCGCTCGCAAGGTCGGGGTTCGTGCCGATCGTGAACGGAGCCGCCCGGTATGCCGCTTCGAATCGGTCGCAGCAGAAGGTCGTCCCGATCTCCGCGCCTGCCATGGTAAGCAGGCGCCGGGCTTCAAGCATGTTCCCCCGGTGCAGCGGATCGATGAGGCTGACCCCGTCGATGTTGATGCCCTGCCTCCCTTCGTCGACAGTCGGGCGTATCCGTTCCAGTGCCGCATGGTACCCGGCCTCGAGCGTACCGAGGAATCCCGGGCTGTCGACGAGGAGCAGGTCGTGCTCGTCGGCAACGCCCGCGAGGTCTTCACCGAGGATCGCGGGCACACAGGTGGTGACGACGGCGATATGCTCGTAGCGATCGGCAACCTCGTCGATAACCTCGGCGAGCCGTTCTTCCGTCCCGAAGATGATCTCGTTCTCGACGAGGAACGTCCCGTAGATGGGGGCACCGACGAGGGAGGCCGGGTAAAAGTAGCATCCGCTCGAACCGTGGACGATGACGGCGAGGTTCTCAAACCCGGCGAGGCACGCGACCGCTCCGGTCATGGCACACGGCCAGAGCGGGTTCGTGCAGTCCTGCTGTGCGGGGGGGTGCATGGGGTCTCGCAAGATCATCGATGTGGCGGGATAAAAAGGGTGGCGAAGGGACGGGCGCTTCACCGGCGTCGATCCGAATGATGGGGTATTATCTTTTTATTCGTGAATATATGCGGTATGAAGACTCAGAATCGTATCCTGATCCTGGTTGTGCTCCTGCTGTTCGCGGGCGGTTTTGTCTCTGCCGGATCCGCTGCCGGTACTGCGGATGTAACGATCGTCTCCTCCCCCGGAGGCGCCGCCGTCACGATAGACGGCTCCTACGTCGGCATGACCGGAGCAGGGTCGACCATCCCGTTCTCGGTCAGCGTGAACGCAGGAACGCATACCGTGGCCGTAGCGCTTCCCGGGTACCAGCCCTCGGTCACCACCGTTCAGGTGAACCCCGGTGAACTGCGGACGCTCTCGATAACCCTTGCTCCTTCCCCGCCGTCGGGTGCGGTCTATGTCGCCTCGACGCCAGGGAGTGCGGCGGTGACGCTCGACGGCGGCGAGTCGCAGACGACTCCCGCAAACTTCACCGCTGTGGCGCCCGGGACGCACTCGGTGAAGATCACGAAACCGGGATTCGTCCCCTGGTCGAAGACGGTAACCGTGACGGCCGGAAAGACCGTGACCGTTAACGCGATCCTGAACCCGGCGCCTGATACGGGGACGCTTTCGGTCACGTCGACCCCCCCCGGTGCCGATATCTACCTTGACGGAACGTACCGGGGGCATACCCCGCTGACCATAGGGAACGTCGTCCAGGGCGGGCACGAGCTCCGCCTCCTGCTCGCCGGGTATCAGACCTGGACAGGGACGGCGTCGGTCGCCGGCGGGAAGAGCACTTCGGTCAACGCCGTTCTCATCCCGACGCCTGCCGGAACAAACGGAGATGTCGCCGTGACGTCCACGCCTGCGGGAGCGGCGATCTACCTCGATAGCACTTACCGGGGTACGACTGTCGCCGGGAACCCGATAGATATCACCGGGGTCTCTCCCGGAACGCACACCGTCACGCTGACGCGTGCCGGGTATGCCGATTACGTCACCGGCATCTCCGTTGCTCCGGGTCAGACGGTGCGCGTATCCGCTGTGATGCAGCCGGGTGCAGGCCCGGGGGAGGGTGGTTCAATCGCCGTCTCCTCGACGCCCTCCGGCGCTGACATCTACCTCGACAACCAGTATCTCGGGATAACGCCGCTCACAGAGGCAGGTGTCGCGGCCGGTTCGCATACGCTGCTCCTGAAGATGAACGGCTACACGGACTGGTCGGGCGAGATCCAGGTGACGGCAGGGAAAAGCACCGAAGTCACGGCAGGTATGATGGCGGTGCAGAGTTCGCAGGAGGCAGGGGGCGCCCCCATCATGCTGCCGGCCGTGCTCGCGCTCGCCGCGGTGCTCTTCCTCGCGGGCAGAACGAGAAAAGAATAATTCCCTTTTTCCCCTCTGGGCGGCTTTAGCGTTTTACGACCATGACCGGTTGGTGAGCGTTCTTGACGACGTACTCGGAGACGGTGCCGAGCAGACGGTCACGGAGATTGCTTCTGCCGTGCGAGCCTATGACAATGAGGGAGACGTTCTCCTCGTCGGCTGCTTTGACGATCTCTTTCCCCGGGTCGCCGATGGGTGTCCGGAGATGCACCCTGAGCCCTTCCCGTTCGAGCTGCCGGCGGGTATCGATGATGCTGTTCTGGATCTCCTCCCGTAGCCGTCGCTGAACCTCGGTCTCGACGTCCGGCACCGAACCGAGAAAACCCGCTCCGCCCGATGCGATCATGGTGATGTCCTTCTGGTCGATGACATGCACCATCACCACCTCGAGGGTGCCTGCGGCCTTCAGATCCCGGATAGATTCCATTGCTTTCATCGAGGGCTCGGAGAAGTCGGTGGGGAATAAAATGCGCTGAAACACGGCTCAATCCTCCTGTATGGATATCCAAACCTTTGCTCACCCTGTATATAACAGTACGGTTGGGCGAGGGTAGGAACCGGCTGTTATCGGTGGCTGCCGGCACGGATTGCCCGCTGCCAGCGGTGCAGCATCCGGTGAACCCCCCCGGTTCCGACCGGGGCCGGGTAGGGTGCAGATAGTGGGATCCCATCCTCTGCGATGCGGAGATCGAGTGCTTCTGCAAGTTCTCTGATGATCTCCCGATCGATCCCGTCCTCTTTGAGCATCGGTGAGAGGCGGTTGAACCTGACCCGGTTTCCGGCAAGTTCCCTGAACTCCGAGAGGATCTCCTCCTGGTATGCAGCCTCTTCACGCACCGCTTTACGCGTATCCTGCCCCGTCAGCCTGCCCACCTCTTCGAGGAACCGGAGGGTTCCGGCAAGACCCGTCGGAAATGAATCGATAAAGGGTGTACCGTGCCGGTGCCGGAGTTCTTCCCCGACCGGCAGGAGAGCCGGTTCGCGGAGGATGTTGAGCGATCCCGCACCGAGACGGGCGATATCGTCCGTGCCGATCCCCCGGACGAACCGGAGGTTCACCGGAAGGTCGAAGTACGCGAGCAGGCGCATCAGCTCGGCGTAGTTCTCGTCGACATCCGCTTCAAGGTTCTTCTCCCCGATGAGCGTCACCCCATCGCTCTTGCGAGAGCAGGGTACGGCAAGGGTTGCGGCGGCGAGCAGTGCGTTTGAGACGCCTGTCTGGAAGGTTCCGCCGAGGAATCCGGCCGTCCGGATGGGAACGACCGGAAGGTTCCACTCGTGTGCGCAGACGGCCTGGACGTCGTCGCCGATGGTGTCGACGATACAGGTGGAGAGGACGAAGAGCGACGACGGGGACGGCGAGAGTCCGTGGGCTTTATCGATGCACCGCAGAAGCGCGTCTTCGCCGCCGAAGATGATCTCGTTCTCGGAAAGGCCTGTCGAGAGGAGACGGGGGACGGCGACCGTATCGTTTCCGAGCAGCGTTGCATGGAGGAGGGAAAAATTGTGGTGGGTGCATCCGGCAGGGCCGTGGATGATGCAGACCGCGTCGCGTATCTCCGTCACCACGGCAAGAGCGCCGGTCAGGGTGCACCCTTCAAACCTGAACAGATTCGAGGGCAAAGGCTTCGAGTTCATCCATGTCGAAGGGGGTCGGAATGCTCGTCCGGGTATTCCTGTAGATCTCGTCTGCGAGCTGCCGGTAGACGTCCGCCTGGGCGGAGTCGGGGGCATACTCGATGACCGTCTGCTTATTCAGCTCGGCGAGCTGGACGATCCGGTCGCGTGGGATGTACGCTATCAGGGAAGAGTTGATCCGCCGGGCGAACTCTTCCACGAGATCGCGTTCCCCTTCGATATTCTTCGCGTTGCAGATGACGCCGCCGAGCCTGCAGCCGTTTCTGACCCTCTTCGAGAGGCGGGCGATTGCTTTCGCGATATTGTTTGCCGCATAGATCGACATCAGTTCGCCTGAGGTGACGAGGTAGACCTCCTCGGCGTAGTTCTCCCGCATCGGCATGGCAAAACCCCCGCAGACGACGTCGCCGAGGACGTCGTAGACGATCACGTCGCCGTCGAGAGCGCCAAGCCGTTCCAGGAGCTGGAAGGTTGCGATGATCCCGCGCCCTGCGCACCCGATCCCGGGTTCGGGTCCGCCCGCCTCAACGCAGCGCACGCCCGAGAACCCGGGGTAGACGACGTCGTCCACGGTGAGATTTGCATCTCCCCGCTCACGGATGAGGTCGAGCACGGTCGGAATCCACGTTCCGTGCATCAGCATGCGGGTGCTGTCGTGCTTCGGATCACAGCCGATCTGCAGGATCTCAAGGCCGCTTTTAGCCAGTGCTGCCGAAAGGTTAGCCGACGTAGTGGATTTGCCGATGCCACCTTTCCCGTAGAGGGCGATCTGTTTCATCTGAGAACCCATCTGTAATGCGCTCGCTCTCCTCAAATAATTAATCTGGATTTTCGTAAAGACAAGTGGATATGCATGACCCGGAGTATGCGGCGTCTCCGGCCTGCTGTTCCGATACGGGCGTATATCTGACCCTTTTTACTCTATCACCGTCTGCTCGGGCTCCCGGCGGCCACGCCGGGTGCGGCGGGCGGAGACCTTCTGCCCGGAACCGTCTTGCGCTTCTGCCGGTGCTGCGGAGCGGAGCGTCAAAACGTACTCTCTCACATAAATAGCTTTGTCCTTCGTCAAACCAGGTCAGATGATTCCTTTTAGGGGACGGGCAACTGTGAGAACTCAGTTTAATATTCAGAGTCATATAAATCGCTATATATTATCCAGAAGGTATATAATGGGCGAGTTAAAAACCTACGTACACCACAGGGGAACTGCGTATATGGACCCACACTACCGTTCACGACTGATTGCCGTTGTCATCGCCATGATCGCCATCTGTTCGGCGTTTTCGGTCAGCCCGGTAGCTGGATTCCGACTGGAGAACAGGGATGGAAACGGCACCGGAGCAACACTTGCCGAAGCGCTGGTAATGCAGGAGAGCACCAAGATCGAGGAAGCGTTTCTGGAGAACGTGACCGTCTACATCGACAGCCGGAGCGACAAGTTTGAGCCGTACAAAAACTCATCCCTCGAGGGTTTTGTGAACGGTGTCTACAGTCTCGAGGAGGATGCGATATACCTCCGATCGGACTTAAATCCCGAGCGGGCGGACGAGACGCTCGTCCAGCAGGTCGGATTCCGGGTCTACCACCGGAAGGGGCTTGCAAAGAGCGATCTCCTCGCGTCGCTCACACCGGCATCCGGATCGTATCTCGACCGGATCTGCACCCTGCCGGGCGAGGTCACCGGGGCAACCGTCTTTGCAAATGCCTTCATGCTCTATTACACATCCCCCGAGCTCCTTGAGTCGGAGAACCCCGAGCTCTATGCCTACATCGACCTGCTCGTCGAGACGGGAGGGGATGCGGCGGTCGTCGACGACCTGTACCGCACCTCCGAGCCGGCGTGAGGCTTTTTTCACGCTCTTTTCTCATTTGGGGACTCTTTTCTTTTTCCCGGGCTCTCCCCGATGCCGGGAGGCATGCTCTGCTCCGGTAAATTATGCATGACCGTTGCCCATTCCGGGAAGAACGGCCAATCGATTATTACGCTGTGAAATGCCAGCCACATTGGATTTTTCCAGTACTTCTGAATCTATCCAGCAGAATTGAGTTATATTCTCGACCGTTCAATGATTCTTACGGGTCTGATTGCCTCTCGAGTGTCTGTGAGCCTCCCGATATTCGATTGAATCCTGGTGGGGCGGCGTTCATTCGGCTCCCGGCACGGGAAGAACCCACGCAGAACGGCGATCCCACGGGCAGGTCTGACCGGGAAAAATGAATCTGAAGGATCAAAGGCGATAGAATGTCAATGCAGTACGAAAGAATACTCCAGGATTCGTTTGATTTCACGAGCGACGCCCTCTGGGGGCGGTGGGTACGGTGGCTCCAGCTCGTTGCCTGTATTATTATCTTCCCGCTCATGTACGGGTACTTCGTCCGGATCATGCGGGGCGATACGCCGGCGCCGGAACTCAGCGGCTGGGGGAGGCTCTTTGTCGACGGCTTGAAACTGCTCGTCGTCTACCTCGTGTACGTCGGGTTCATAATCCTCATCGCGCTCGCCCTGATAGCAGGTGCCGGCATCCTCGGTGGGATCGGGAGCCCCGTCTATCTCGTTTCCGCTATCGCGGCAGGCGTTCTCTTCCTCCTCGTCTGGCTCGTAGCGCAGATGGCGGCGGTGCGGTTCTCGCGGGAGGAGTCGCTCCGGGAAGCGTTCAACATCTCCGCGATCCTCGGCCACATCCGCGCGATCGGGTGGGGATCGTATATCCTCTCCCAGGTTATCCTGCAGATCGTCCTTATGCTTGTCACAACGGTCCTGGTCTTTCTCGTCACCACCGTCACGAGTATTCTCGGGGTCGTGATAGGTTTTCTCGGTTTTGTTCTTCTCCCCATCTTCCTGCTCGTGCTCTATCCGGGGATCTACATCTTCCAGTACCGCTACAACACCCTCGTCTACGAGAGTGCGGCGGCGTGATCGGGTTCCCCGACTAACTCCGTTTTGATTTGCAGGTTGAGAAAACAGGTGAAGAGCATGGCAGGCAACGCGTTTCACAAGTATTTGCTGGAGGAGCGGGAGAAGTGCGAAACACTCCTGAAAGATTCGGGAGCGTATGACAGGGTGCCGGAACAACGCAGTTCTGACCAGATCCACTGTTACCGAAAACTCGGATCCATCTATCTGTATTCCGGAGAGACCGACCTTGCCGGACGGATGTTCTCCAACCTCTCCCTTTTCGGAACGGCCATCAAAAAATCCCGGTTCGACATCAAAGGGTTCAAAGAAGAAGATAAGAGCGATCTAAGTTTTCTCGTGATGATAGCAAAAGGAGAGATAGAGAATGCGATTTATCTCCTTCTTGCAGAGAAGAACCCGGATCAGGTTCACCGGCTCGTTACGTGGGCGGCGGAGAACAGCGATCTTCCACCCGACTACGTCGGCGGGATGATAGGGGTCAAGGGCTATCAGGAGGTCGCCGTCGGATACCTCTGGCACGGCTACGCCCTGATCTGCCTCGGGCGGTACGGGGAGGCGCTTCCGCTGCTCACGCAGGTTATCCCGCTCTTCGTCCAGACCCGGAAGATGGGCATTGAGGTCTGGCAGAAGGTCGAGTATGCTCTCCCGAAAGCGCTCGTACCCCTCTGCGAGTTCAAACTCGATCCCACCGCCGACCGCCTGAAAGCGGCGCAGGAGGGGATCGAAACCTACCTCAAAAGCCTGAAGATGTACCGTGATCGTCTCAGTGGCCTCCTCTACTACTTCCACCTCAAGAAGCAGTTCGCCGAGGTCTACGAGGCCGATCCGGCATCGTTCGTCCCGTCCTCCGGGAAGGAAGCGAAGCAGCCGATCGCGGCACCGGTCACCGGCCGGGAGAAGGATCCCGAAGGTATGATCGTCATGGTACTGACCCAGCTGGATCCGCCGAAGGTCTGGACGCTGGGATCGTTCGGGTGCTACGCGGAGTTCGAGGCGTTCACTGCATACGTCAGCTCCCTTGGCGGGTATCCGGCGCTCGAGGCATTGATGGACACCTATACCCTCGAAGAGCAGCAGGAGGCGCCGCCGCTTGTCGAGGAGTGCGAACGGCTTCTCCGGCTCCGGGATCTCGACCCGAAGGTCCGTGCCGTTGCGGAGGAGATCCTCTCGGCTCTGCGGACCGCGGTGCAGGAAGGTGCAATTCTGGACTGCACGGTGGTGGAGATCCACCAGGGGTAAGGGCTGCTGTGAGGGATCGGTTCCAATCCCTTCCAGGCACGGTGCTATTCTGAATTACCTATTGGCCGGATGCACCAGCTTTTTCTGAGAGACGCCGACGACAATCCCGATAGCAAAAAGCGGTGCGCCCCGGCCGCCCGCCTCAGTCGAACCGCTTGAATATCCCAAGGAAGAGCATGATCACCGGGATGATCTCAAGGCGCCCGATCCACATGATCATGATGAAGAGCACCTTTGCCGAGCCTGACATGTCGGGGGAGACGAACCCGGTGCTGATCCCGTTGTTGCACATCGCCGAGACGACCTCGAAGATGACGTTGCTCGACTCGAACCCGGTCGGCTGCAGGTGCATCACGACGACGGTGGCGATGAAGATCGTCAGGAAGTAGAGCATGATGATCAGCATGTTCCGCGAGACCTCGAGGTCGGCGATGTTCTTCGGGATGACCTTGCCTTCGTACTTGAACGGGACGAGCACCTTCCCCGAGACGAACATCCGCCGGAACCACCAGAGCAGGCTCTGCGTGCCGAGGACGACGCGGGAGAGTTTGATACCTCCGGCGGTGCTCCCGGACGCCCCGCCGATCACCATCAGCATCGAGAGGAAGAGCACCGTGACGCTTGCCCACTCGTTCGGCGAGGTGACCTGAAAACCGGTGCTCGTCGCGGCCGCGACCGACATGAAGAGCGCCTGGCGGATCGCCGTCGGGGTATC
Organism: Methanoculleus taiwanensis; assembly: GCF_004102725.1. Taxonomy (NCBI): domain Archaea; kingdom Methanobacteriati; phylum Methanobacteriota; class Methanomicrobia; order Methanomicrobiales; family Methanomicrobiaceae; genus Methanoculleus; species Methanoculleus taiwanensis. The sequence goes on from NZ_LHQS01000001.1 coordinate 809,461, forward strand.
GGCGAAGGTGAGGGTGACGAGATCCCAGGTGATGACTGCGATACCGAGCGCGATGAGGATGAAGAGCAGACGTGCTTGCGAGTCGGCGAAGAACTTCACGCCTTTTTTGTTGTACATATAGTAGTAGAGCTTGAACGGCAGGGCGCCGGCGATCATGACGGGGATGATGAGGATCTCAAGAAGCGGGTTGTCGTAGTACGGGATCCCCGCCGAATGGACGGAGAACCCGCCGGTGGCGATCCCGACGAGCGCGATATTGACCGCGTCCCAGACCGGTATCCCGGAGAGGAGGATCAGCCCGACCGAGGCGGCCGTCAGGACGAGGTAGATCTTCCACATCTCAAACCCCGTCGCGACAACGCTCGGCATCAGCGCCTCGCTCCGTCCTTCCGACCGGTAGAGCCGGAACTGTGTCAGGCCCGTCCTGCTCGCCATGGCGATGGTGAATGCGACGATCCCGATACCGCCGAGCCACTGCATCAGCGACCGCCAGAAGAGCAGCGTCTTTGGCAGACCGTCGACATCGGGGACGAGGGTCAGGCCGGTATCCGTCCACCCCGACATCGCCTCAAAGACGCTGTCGAGGTAGGGCATGCCGACCCCGAGCGTGAACGGCAGCGCCCCGACGACGGCACAGATCAGCCAGATGATAGCGACCGCCATGAGGGCCGCGGAGAGGGGCGGTTCCCGTTCCCGGTGGGGAACCTTCGTGAGCAGCGTGCCGAGGAGAAAGAGGGTGATCGGAACCGATGCCATCGGGAGCAGCATGTTCCACTCCTGATAGATCAGCGTGATAAGGAGCGGCACCGCTGTACCGATGCTGATAAATCGGAAGATATTGCCGATATCGGGTGCGATGATGGAGAACTGCTCGACCCTGTCCATCGATAAAACAACGCTCTATCGCGTATTATCTCTTTTCTTGTAAGACTAACGAAAACCGGCGGGAACAGGCGGAGAGAGGGGATACTTCCACCCCGTTCCTGCAGTCCCGCGGTTCAGGCACGATCGGGCGATGCCTCGATGAAGATCCTGCGGTTGATGATCTGCCAGGCGAGAATGAGCTGAACCGCCTCGCCCGCCGTCAGGTACGCATCGTCGGCGGCGAAATTGAGCGGGTGAATCTCGGTCTGATCCTCGATGTTCTCCTCAAGTTTCCCGATGACGTCGCCGTTGAGTTCGCCGTCGAGCGTGAGCGCCCCCATGGGCCGGCCGTAGAGCTCGTCGACGGAATATTCGAGGAGGAAGTTTCTCTCCGAGAGCGAGAGGAGTGAGAAGAGATCGATCGAGAGATCGATATCCCGGATGCTCCGATCAAGCCTGCTCTGACAGAGCGATACCTGGTAGATGTTCCGTTCCTCGCTCACCGCCCGCCCGTACTTCGAGTACGAGATCCTGATGATCGCATCGGCGAATGCGCACTGCGGGGCAACGTATCGCTCGTAATCGGGTCTGCGCCGGATCATCTCCTGGACGACCGCCTCCGGCCGGTAGCCCCGCCGTTCAACGTCGCGTTTTATCTTCCAGGCACGCTTGACCTCGGGGTCGGGATCGACGTAGAGTTTGAAGTCGATGAGTTCCCGGAGGCGGGGCGTGAAGAAGGGGTGCAGCCCTTCGAGGATAACAATCTTGGTGGGTGAGAAGGGGACGGGGTCTTTGAAGGTGCCGTCGTCATGGTTGTACACCGGTTTTTGAATCGTTTCTCCGGCTTTCAGCGCCGTGACATGCTCTTCAAGAAGCTTGAACCGGTTCGCCTCCGGGACAAGCGGGGTGACCCCGAGCTCTGAGCGCTCCCGCCGGTCGAGCGAGTGGTAATCGTCGAGCGTGATAGTGGATACGAGTTCCTCCCCGAAGATCTGGCGTATTGTCCTGGTGAATGTCGTCTTTCCGGAACCGCTGTCTCCTGCGACCCCGATGATGAAGATATAGGGCGATGCTGCGATGGTATCCCTGAAATTCGCGGGCGGCATTGTGAATTATGGGTTGGACGGTAGTCTATCGTTAAGATTTCGGTAGCGGGAACACGGAAGTGATCCGCACGAAAAAATGGTTCGGTAAATCGATCTCCTTTCGCTCTTTTACCGCCTGTTCGTCCAGAGATCGTGGACGTTGCAGTAGATCCGCGCCTTGACGTTTGTATCGTCGATCCAGGGAAACGTTGCCTCGGGCGGCCCTGTCGGGTCGAGTTTCTGGATAGAGAGGTACGGGCTTTTTCTGACCTCGACCCACTCGATGTGGTGTTCGGGTTGCATGGGGTGGGGCGTCGAACCGATCTTCACCCTGATGCCCTGGTCGGCCTTCTCGATCACCGGAACATGCTTCTCCGTAAGCCCTTTCTCATCCGTCTTCTCCGGGAGGCGCTGCCACTCGCAGGTCGCCTCGCCGGTGCATATGGTGGCTTCGGGGCTGTCTCCGGAATGCGATACCTTCACCACGTCTCCTGTGGATGGGCACTTGTATAACTCCAGCAGTCTGCTCATGGTGCATTGCCTCCTTCTCTGACGAGGGGGTCGTCCTTATGCCTTTTAACGATTTCGTCGGCGAGTCGATCGAGTGCGGCGAACGCTTCCTCACCGGGCATTCCCAGAATCATCACCGGTTCGATGAGTTCGACTTTGAGACGGTCGAGCATTCCGGTGATCCGGTCGACGGCTTTCCCTCCCCACCCGTACGACCCGATGACCGCGGCATACCGGGTCTTCGGGCGGAGGAGATTCGTGATGTAGGCGGCGGAGATGACCTCGGGGTGGGGGCCGAAGATGACCGTCGGCGTCCCGATGACGATGGTGGCGGCATCGACGATCGCCATGGCAAGGTCGCCGAGGTCGGTCTTCGTCAGGTTAAAGGGTTTGACGGTGACGCCCCGTGCTATAAGCGCCCCGATAAGGTGATCGATCATCATCCGGGTGCTCCCGTGCATCGAGACGAAAGGAAGGACGACCTCGTTCTTGACGGCATCGCCCGTCCAGTCGCGGTAGGCGTCGAGGATCCGTGACGGCTGGTCGTAGAGCGGCCCGTGGCTCGGCGCGATGATATCGATCTCGATCGAATCAAGCCTCTCGAGGTACCCCTGAATGCTCTTTCGAAACGGCATCATGATCTCTGCGTAGTAGCGCTTCGCAGCAGGATAGAGGGCGGTCGTATCGTCTGCGTAGAGATTGCTCGTGGCGTAGTGAGCACCGAAGAGGTCGCAGGAGAAGAGGAGGCGATCCTCCTCGAGGTAGGTGAGCTGCGTATCGGGCCAGTGAACCCAGGGCGTAATGAAAAATCTGAGCGTCCGGTCGCCGAGGGAGAGCGTGTCGTCATCCTTGATGACGCGGATCTTCTCCTTCGGGATATGCAGCAGTTCCGCCAGAAGGTCACGAGCCTTCCCGTTCGTGATCACCTCCGCGCCCCCGTAACGCTCGAGTATCGCCGGGATCGATCCGGAATGATCCTGCTCGGCGTGGTTGACGATGATGTAATCGATCGAGGTGATCTGAAGGCCGTCCAGGTTCGCGAAGAGCTCCTCCATCTTCGTCGGATCGACCGTATCGATCAGGGCCGTCTTCTCGCTGCCACGGACGATATAGGCGTTGTAACTTGTCCCGTTCGGGAGCGGGATGAGTTCGTCGAAGAGTTCTCTGTCCCAGTCTATTGCCCCGACAGAGAAGCACCCGGGGAGAATCTCACGTGCCGGCATGATCAGGTCTCCTTCGGTGGACGGGTGTTCTCCGCGAAGGTTCTGCGTGGGTTGTGTCGATATACTGGCATCTCGTCTGACCTCCAGATTCTGCACTGGCGAGCGTGTCCGGATCTGCCCCGCACCCGGTCGTCCGGCGGCAGAACGATCCGAACCGCTCGCAATACTCCCCTGTCCGGTCTGATCCCGGATAACCGTTTCGGCGATGGCAGATCAGAGAAGTGTCGTCTGTACCGCTTTAACGCTCCCGCCGCCGTGCCTCCGGACGGTGTTTGAGAAGAGGTGCGCCTGCCGCGTCGGCTCGGGGAGGCGGTACCCACGATCGGCGGCGAGGACGAGACGTACCGCCGGTTTGAGGTCAATCCGGTGACCGACGGAGACGTAGACCGGTTTGACCCGGCTCTTCGTCCGCACCGCCATTCCGATCACCTCATCCCTGCTCGTGATCGGGCTCGTCGCCCCCCGGTCCCGGGCAGGTTCGTCCACCGTTCCGGTGAGCAGTCTCTTTGCGACGCCGACCGTCGGCCGGTCGAGAAGCACCCCCATATGGCTTGCTATCCCGAGGCTGCGGGGGTGGGCGATTCCCTGACCGTCGAAGAGGATCACCTCCGGTTCCGACTGAACCTTCCGGAACGCCTCGAGGAGTGCCGGTCCCTCCCGGAACGTCAGGAGACCGGGGATATAGGGAAAGGTTGTCTCTGCCTCTGCCCAGGCGTACTCGACCGGGGTAAGCTCCGGGAACGTGAGGACGACGACGGCGGCGTAGATGACGTCCTCTCCCTTTGCATACGATGCATCGGCACCGGCGATCAGGTGGATAACCCCGGGATCGCCGTGCGGGATGACCTGTCTTCGAAGTCTCTCCTGGAGAAGGATCGCCTCCTTCGGTGTGCAGTCGAATGAGTGGGCGGCAGGTATCTTCATACCCGCCTCCCCGCGCCGCTCGCCACCGCCGCCTCATACACCGCTTCGGCAACCTCTTTTGTCACCCTTTTGTCGAGGATGCTCGGGAGGATCCGCTCCCGGGTCGGCCGGGTCACGAACCCGGCGAGGGCGCGGGCGGCAGCGAGTTTCATCGCGTCGTTGATCACCGTCGCCCGGGCGTCGAGCGCCCCCCGGAAGACGCCGGGAAATGCGAGAACGTTGTTGATCTGGTTTGGATAGTCCGAGCGGCCGGTGCCGACCACTGCAGCTCCCACACGTTCGGCGGCATCCGGCATGATCTCCGGGACGGGGTTTGCCAGAGCGAAGACGATCGGATCCTGGGCCATAGCCTGCACCATCGGCTCAGTGACGATCCCGCCTGCAGAAACCCCGATGAAGACATCCGCCTCCCGCATGGCGTCGGCGAGCGTCCCCTGCCGGTTCTCTGTGTTGGTTTCGTGGGCGAGGATGTACTTGTGCGTGTTCTGCAGGAGATCGCTCCGCCCCCGGTGGATGATTCCTCGCGTATCGGCGACGATAATCTCCCGGACGGGGTTGCAGCTGCTCCCCTCCATCCCTAGGCACCGGAGCAGCCTGACGATGGCGTACCCCGCCGCCCCCGCACCGCTTACCGCGATGGTGAGGTCATCGAAGTTCCTGCCGGTGACCCGGGCGGCGTTCATGAGTGCGGCGAGCACCACGATCGCCGTCCCGTGCTGGTCGTCGTGCATCACCGGGATACCGAGATCTCCGAGTGCCTCTTCAACCTCAAAACAGTTCGGTGCGGCGATGTCTTCGAGGTTGATCCCGCCGAAGACCGTGGCGATCTTTCTGACGCCCTCGACGATATCGGCGGGAGAGCCTTCAAAACAGATCGGGACGGCATCGATCCCGGCGAACTCAGAAAAGAGTATCGCTTTTCCCTCCATCACCGGAATTGCAGCGGAAGGCCCGATATTCCCGAGACCGAGCACCGCCGTGCCGTCCGTCACGATTGCCACGGTGTTTGCCTTCATCGTATAGTCATAGGCTCGCGCCGGGTCTCTCCGGATCTCCCGGCAGACCGCCGCTACCCCGGGAGTATAGGCTAAAGCAAGGTCGTGCATGGTTCGAAGGGGCACTTTGGAACGAACTGCGAGTTTTCCACGGAACTTCCGGTGCAGTGCGAGTGACTCGCGGTAGAGTTCGTCGTCCATGTCGCTGACTTACCGGTCAGCTACATCTACCTTTCCGTAACTTCCGCTTCGGGCTGCCGGGCGGGATGGCCGGACGTTCGGAGGACGGGCTGTGCCGCGTTTCGATACTGCGGAATCTTTTTATGCTCTGAGCCATGGTATCCCGCCTGACCGGGATGCGGGGTGAGAAGCGTGGCCAGGTGGGTCTGCAGTGTCTGTGATTATGTGTACGACGAGGAGATGGGGGATCCGGCGACCGGGATTCCCCCAGGAACCGTTTTCCACGACCTTCCCGATGACTGGCAGTGTCCGGGCTGCCGGGTCGGCAAGGAGGCGTTCGTGCGCAGTGAGGGAGAAGAGGATGTGAATGAAAATGACGAACTCTGAATCGACTACGGTCGCCGATCTCATGGCGGCCGAGCTCGCGGCGTGGGGTATCCGCCTGATCTTCGGCATGCCCGGGGAGTCGTCGCTGCCGCTCGTCGACGCGATCAGGAGGCGTGACGACCTCCGGTATATCGTCGTCCGGCACGAGGAGACGGCGGCGATGGCGGCGTCGGCGTACAACAAACTCACCGGCGGGGTTGCCGTCTGCCTGACGATAGCGGGTCCCGGCGCCACAAACCTTGCGACGGGCCTTTATGACGCCAAAGAGGATCGCGCTTCGGTCCTTGCGCTGAACGGGCAGGTGAAGACACAGTACGTCGGGCCGGGTGGATTTCAGGAGATCGATCAGGACGCGTTCTTCCGGCCGGTGACGGTCTTCAACAACACCATCTCCGACCGGTCGACGGCGGTCGAACTCCTGACGCGAGCCCTGCGCCACGCGATCATCGATCACGGCGTCGCCCAGCTCTCCGTGCCGAGCGACATTCAGAAGGAGAGCCTTTCGGCCTCTTCCTGCAGGCGGGAGGCCTGCCTCTCGGACGGGGCGATCGTTCCTGCCGGCGACGCCGCCCGCCGGGCGGCGGAGGTTATCGACCGGGCGGAGCGTCCCGTTATCGTTGCCGGATGGGGTGCCATGAAGGCTGCAGGGTATGTCCTCGACCTTGCCCGGAAGATCGGAGCGCCGATCGTCACCACGTTCCGTGCCAAAGGCATCATTCCGGAGGATAATGAGTGGGTTATCGGGATTCATGGGCATATAGGGCCCCCACAGGCGGCAGAGGCGGTGAAGGACGCCGATCTCCTGATCACCTGCGGGGTCGGGTTCTCGCAGTATACCGGCCTTCCCAGGGATATACCCACGGTGCAGGTCGAGATCGATCCGCTCCGGATAGGGCGCCACCCGTTCGCCGCTGCGCTCTGGGGAAGCGTCGAGCATGTCCTCCCGGATCTCGTCCGCCGCGTCCGGGAGCGGGAGAGCGGAGCGGTTCTGCAGAGGATCGCCGGCATGAAACGGGAGTGGGCGGAGACGCTCGACCGCGAGGCCGATCCGGATGCCGTTCCCCTTCGCCCGCCGTATATCATGAAGATCCTCTCGGAGACCCTTCCCGAGGATGCGGTGATCACCATCGACGTCGGGGAGAACGGGTGGTGGTTCGGCCGGAACTTCCGAATGAAGAATCAGCGCTTCGCGATGTCGGGTTACCTTGGCACGATGGGGTTTGGGCTTCCCGGGGCTATCGCGGGGAAGCTCGCCTACCCCGACAGGACCGTCGTCTGCATCACCGGTGACGGCGGTTTTGCCATGGTGATGGGGGAGCTGCTCACTGCCGTCAAGTACAACCTTCCCATGGTGGTGGTTGTCCTGAACAACCACGAGCTCGCCATGATCACACAGGAGCAGAAAGAGGCACACTATCCGCCCTATGCGACCGATCTCCTCAATCCGGACTTCGCCGCCTACGCCGGGCTCTGTGGCGGCGCCGGTCGCCGTGTCACCCGGCCGGCAGACCTCCGGGGCGCGCTCACCGAAGCGATAGAGGCCGACCGGCCGTTCGTCGTGGATATCGAGACGGATCCGAAACGGTTTGAGTGACCGCCGCCATCCGGGGCGGTGTGGAAACGGTGATATACCGTTGGTGAGATGATGGTGCTTTCATGAGTACTGCAGATGAGGAGATCGCGATCCTTGCGGCGAAGATACGGCGTGCCGCTCCCGGTCTTGCCGCCCGGGAGGAGCAGGAACGACAGGACGCTCTCAAGGCTCTTCGGGAGATCTGCATCTGTCCGGGATGCCCGACGTACAACGTCTGTGCCGAGCAGGCCGCCGAGAAGTTCTTCTGCGCCGAGGGAGGAAGCACGGTCTGTATCCAGGGCGAGCACGGGTGCCTCTGCCCCGACTGCCCGGTTCATGCCGAGATGGGTCTTTCTCACCGTTCCTTCTGCACGCGAGACTCGGAGACGGTGCAGGGCTACGGGACGCCGGAGCGGTGAGCGGGACGGTGCACAGGTTCTAGAGGAGGGATGAGTATGCCGAAATTTGAAGAGCTGGGGCGGGATTTAGCCGAGCGGGACAGGAACGAGCGGATGCGCATGATTGCGTCGCTCAACCTCCAGTGCCGGTGCCCCGGGTGCCCGACACATACTGAATGCGCAAAGCGGAACCAGGAGAAGCTCTTCTGCTTCAACGGGAAGAGTTTCATCTGCATCGAGGCGGAGAGAGAATGCCTCTGTCCCGACTGCCCGGTTCACGACGAGATGGGACTCCGTTACGCCTTCTTCTGTACGCGGGGCTCGGAGAAGGCGCAGCGCTATGAGCACGACGTATGGGGGATCCAGCATTAGCGCTTCTAAAAATGCAGAGGGTTACCCCTCGCTTACGTAGTCATAGAGAAAGGCGGTGAGAACTGCCCGACGATCGGCTCTGATGAGTAGACCGGGAAGAACTCCCGGAGGTCGTATCGCCGAGGAGCCGGTGCCGACGGGAGAAGGGCTCTGATATGCTCTTACGGGTTGTCCGGCGCCGGTGTATCCCTCCGGTTGCCGGGTAAAAAGATTCGGGGGGAGAGCCCCCCTTCTGTTTCCTCCTCTCCTGCTCAAGATCACTTCTGTCCGCCGAATGCCTCATAACATTCCGGGCAGAGAGCCCGCGGCACCTGCCGTTTCATCTCTCTGGCCGGGAACGGGTAGCCCCCCTCCCAGAGTTCGACGTTATCCCGGACGGTATGCTCCATACACAGACCCACTCCGCAGACGACGCAGACGGCAGCTGCATCGCTCACCGCCCCTTCCGTGGCACATACATAACACCGCATCCATTACCCCTCCTGTTCCACCGGCAGTGCAGAAGACCGTTTTGTATGCTGAAGGATTGGTTTTTCATGTCCCTCTCTAAAAACGGGGCACGCACGGCTCGATGGGAGCACATGTGTAGCGGCGACCATCGTGGATATATATTTCGGTGGGGTGGGGAGTCTGTCCCCGAATCTTACCGATAGGTACCGGTTTTTACAGAACGCCGTCCGACCGTCTTCTAGAACCACTGATCCAGCGTCTTCTGGCGTGCCTTCACCGAGAACTTCTCAAGAGCTCCCTCAACGCGCTCCGGGGAAAAGTCGAACCGCCCGGAGAGCATCTCGATGACGCCGGCGGTATCCGGCGGCGACCAGGCGAGGTGGTAGTCGTCGGATACCGGAGGGTTTAAGAAAAACTCTTTGATGGGTGCAGGATCGAACTCCGGCAACCTTTCGGCGATGACGGACTCAAATTCGCCGCCCCTGACCAGTTTGAGTGCGGTCTTTCCGCCGACACCCTTTATCCCGGGGTGGTAGTCGGTGCCGACCAGGATGCCGATCTCGACGAGGCCTTCCCGGGTGATGCCGAGGCAGTCGAGGAAGGCGTCAAGGACAATTCGCTCCGGACTGACTGTTATCGTCCGCCCCCGCATCTTTCGCCGCCCGCTTACGGTGAGGTTCCGGACGAGCACCGGCGAGCCGAAGAGGAGCGAGTCGTAGTCCTGCGAGACGGCGAACCGGACACTCCCCTTTCGTGCCATATAGGCTGCCTGCGCTTCACCCTCGCTCGGCGCCTGCACCCAGGGGATGCCGAGGAGTGTTAAGAGCTCCTGCGCGGTCCCGATGATTGAGGCGTCGACGCGAGCGGAAGCACTTGCCTGCTTGTACGCTTCGGCTATATCGCCGACCCGGAGCGCCTCTTTCCAGGCATTTCCTGCGCGGGTTCTGACTTCCCGGCGCTGATCGATCGTCTCCTGCTTGAACGTCGGGGGTGTGCCGTCGAAGACGTAGACCGGCCGCAGCCCCTTCTCGACAAGGTTTGCGGTCCGAAAGAGGAGTCCCGTCAGGTGCGAGGTTATCTGCCCGTCGGCGCTCATCAGCGGCGTGCCGTCTGGCTGGCGGATGATCGAGAGGAACTGGTACAGCGCGTTATGCGCATCGATAGCGGCGATACCGGAAAGCGCGTCCAGGTCGACCGTTTCCCTGCAGTCGGCAGCAAGATCGCGGAGTGCAACACCCATATACCCTACCAATGAGCCGGGATGTGTGTATAAATGTTGGTGATCGGGGTCAGCGGTACATCCGCCGTGAGAGTCCGTCGACGATATCCTCCATATGAGCGACGGTGTTATCATATTTGGCGTTCATCGTCGTTGCCATCTCTTCGAGGTTTACCCGCATGGTGCGTTCTCGGTTGATGACATTCTGTTCGAGGCTGATGATCTTCATGCCGAGGGAGATGATCAACCCGCCGAGCGAGAGCATCATGAAGGTCGCCGCCACCGCAAGGATCAGATCCTGCCAGAACCGCATCACCAGAACGACGGTGGAGATCACCATCACGATGGTCAGAATAATGTCCGTGATGAGTTCACGAATATCCATACTTTTAGATGATGAAAATGAATTAATTAACCTACCTATAAGTAACGGAGAAGTATGATGCAGATACGTGACTGGTTACCGTTTATCGGGATGCCCCTGATGCTCCTGTTTGTTCAGTTGATCGCAATAGTACTCTCCATCCCCATGCAGGAGGCAGGGCTTGCGGCTTTCGAGGATCCGACCTCGGTAACAAATCCCCTGATATTCATCGGCATGCTGCTTGCGTTTACGCTCGTTCTTTTAATCCTCATAAAAAAGGGGGGGAAACGCATCATCGGTCTCTTTATCGCGTTCTCGATATTTCTGACCTTCACCTATATCTTCGGGGCGCTCGGCCTGTGGTTTTTCGGCATCTCGGATGTTGCGGCGGTGGCGACGCTGCTCCTTGCCGGCGGAGCGACGGCGCTCCTCTACCTCTACCCCGAGTGGTACGTCATCGACGTCCTCGGGGTGCTGATATCGGCCGGTATCGCCTCCATCTTCGGGATATCGCTCGCGGTTCTGCCGGTGCTGGTGCTCCTCGTCCTGCTTGCCGTATACGATGCGATCTCGGTCTACAAGACTAAGCACATGATAACGCTCGCCGAAGGCGTTCTTGAGATGAAGACACCGATCCTCGTCGTCGTCCCGAAGAGGAGGGACTATTCGTTCCGAAAGGAGGGTCTTGATATCGGAAAGGATAAAGGAGAGCGGGGAGCGTTCGTCATGGGAATGGGAGATCTGATCATGCCCTCCATCCTCGTGGTCTCCTCGTATGTCTTCGTCGCCGCGCCGCCGGTTGTCTGGGTGCTCTCCCTTCCGACGCTCGGCGCGATGATAGGATCGCTTGCGGGCCTCGCGGTGCTGCTCTTCTTCGTCAACCAGGGGAAACCGCAGGCAGGCCTTCCCCCGCTGAACGGGGGAGCCATCGCCGGTTTTATTCTTGGATGTATTCTGGCGGGGACACTTTCGGCGTGCTTCGGTGTTTGAGCAGGGCTTCGAGCACCTCCTCGACTCCCTCACCGGTCACGGTGGACATGGTCGGGTATCCCTCAACCTTCAGGATATCGGCCTTGTTCACGACGGCGATGACCGGCACATCCACCATGCCGCCGACCTCGTCGAGGAGCGCTTTCTGATCCTCGATCGAGTAGCCGCACTGTTCGCTTGCGTCCAGGACGAAGAGGACGGCGTCGGCGACGTTGACGAGAGCGCTCACTGCCTGCTGCTCGATCTGGTTCCGCTCGGCGGCGGGGCGCTCGAGCACGCCGGGGGTATCGATGAGCTGCATCCTATCCCGGTTCCCGAGTATCCGGTGGCCGACGATGATCCCCTTCGTGGTGAAGGGGTATGCGGCGACCTCGGGTTCTGCGGAGGAGATGAGCCTGATGAACGATGATTTTCCTACGTTCGGGTATCCGGCGACGACCACCGTGAACTCCTCCTCGGTGACGTGGGGGATCTTCCGGAGGATGTTCCTCGCTTCATTGAGGAACAATAGATCGTCCTCGACCTGGTGAACGATCGAGGCGATCCGCGCAACCGCCTGCCTTCGCACCTGCCCCGTATCCAGAGCAGGACGCATGGCGCGTGCATGCTGGGTTCCAACGGTGCGCACCTGTTCGCCTGCCCATGTAACGGCGCCGAGTGACTTTTTCAGGTGGTCGACGCTGAAGAGAATGTCCGCAATGTCGCGATAGAAGGGGGGGAGACGATCGAAGGTCGGGAACGATCTGACAACGGTGTCGAGTTTGTCGTGGACGGCGCTTGCTACCGATCTGACAAACTCTTCGTTCGCCTTGTCTTTATTGGTCTTCAGTTTCTTTTTTGCCGCTGCCCGGCGGAAACTGCGGTCGAGTATCTCTTCCGCAGTGGGTACGGTCGGTATTGTTTCAAACTCCACGCAATGCACAACCTAATGTATTTAATTACGTAATATAACTGATAATTATGGATTTATCCCTCATTCAGAAAGATATCCTGATAACTCTCATTACTCTATATCATCAGTCGTCTCACTCTATAAAAGGTGAGGAGATCGCGGAGGTTCTCAAGCGAAATCCCGGGACTGTTCGCAATCAGATGCAAGCATTAAAAGCGCTCGGCCTCGTCGAAGGGGTGCCCGGGCCGAAGGGGGGATATACCCCGACCGCCATGGCGTACCGGGAGCTCAACCTCGTCAACTACGAGCACCAGTCAGATGTGCCGATCTCTCGCGGCGGGGAGACGGTGCGGGGAGTGCGGGTTGCCGAACTCGATTTTACGACGCTCTGCCACCCCGACCTCTGCCACGCGGTCGTGAAGATCATCGGGAGCGTGAAACACTTCAAGGTCGGCGACCTCATCACCATCGGCCCGACGCCCGTCAATAAACTGCTCGTCCGGGGCGAGGTATATGGTATGGATGAGAACCTGCCGGCGCTTCTGATCAGCATATCCGAGATGATCTCGCTGCCAAAGCAGCCCATCAAGACGTTTATGAGCACGCCGCTTCTTACGCTTTCCCACGACGAGACGTTCTCCGACGCGATACGCCTCTTCAACGCGCACCATATCCATGGAGCACCGGTCATGAACGGTGCCGATCTTGCGGGCATCGTTACGATAAGCGATATCATCCGGGGACTTGACGAAGGGATGGCGATGGATACGGCCGTTACGGCGGTGATGACGACCGATGTGGTGAAGGCGCCATCGAACATCCGGATATTCGAGCTCGTAGGCCGGTTCAAGGAACGTGAGATAGGGCGGCTGATCGTCATGGAGGACGGCAGACCCGTGGGTATCGTCACTCAGTCAGACATCATCCGGGTGTTTCCCTCACTTTGATACCCTCTCATAGGGGAAAACCGGCCGTGAACCCCGCAGGGGACGGATAAGTATTTATATGAGTATTCATATGTTGGTTCTGTAAACCGAGTTCTCCGAAAGAGTACATTTCGAAGAGCTCGAGCGAAAAGGGGGATATGAGATCATGACTGATTTACCACTGGCACCTGTTGGCAGAATCGTAAAAAAATCCGGCGCTGAACGCGTCAGCTCCGATGCAAACGAGGAACTCGCAAAACTGATGGAGGCCTATGCCTCGAGAATCGCCAAAGAAGCGATCAAACTTGCCGGGCACGCGGGGAGGAAGACGGTCAAGGCGACCGATGTCCGGATGGCCGCTGAGACTCTGAAATAATAAACCCGATTCTTTCTTTATTTTCTGATTCCGGCATTTTGGAACAGTTTATATAGTACAACATCCTCATCTTTGGTATGAGCAAAACCTTCTGCCGTGTCTTAGCCAAAAAGAGAGTGATGAGCAACGATGGAATGCTCATCGGCACCATCAAGAATATTATGGTGGACCTCGGGACGGGCCAGGTTGTGGATCTTATCGTCAAACCGGATGACTCTTTCAAAACGGACGGCTACCGGATGGACGGCGACAAGATGTTCGTTCCCTTCGAGGCTGTAAAAGATATTAAGGATTATATAGTGGTCGACCGCTACCTGCTGAAGAAATCGGCGTAATACTTTTTTACCGCTTCTACAAATCCGTCCCCGTATCTCGCTTCCGATACGTAGTCGGCGGCGGTGCGGGTTGTCCCCGTGGAGTTCGCAACGGCGACGCCGACGCCTGCTGCCCGGATCATCTCGATATCGTTCTCCGAGTCTCCGACGGCCATGATCTCGGCCGGGGAGAGCCCCATCATGCCGGCAAGCTCGTGAAGAGCGGTGCCCTTGTTCACGCCGAGAACCTGGAGATGAACGGCAAATCCGGTATCGAGAACCCTGACCGGGAAGCCGTGGTTGCGGACAACCTGCCTGACCTCGTCGACATCGACGTTCCGCGCAAAGGCGACGTCGGCGAACCGGTAGTCGGGGCTGTAGAGTTCAAGGCCGGTTCCCTTCGCTGAAAAATGATCCTGCAGAACGGTGAAGGCGTCCCGGCAGACCTGCTGGTCGCCGGCGACCTGGAGGGTGCCGTCGAAGTAACGGCGATAGACCCCTCCGTTCTCACCGATGATGGTGCCGTTTGTCCCCACCATCTTGCAGAGCCCGTCCATGAAGCAGACGGTGTTGCCGCTTGCTATTACCACTTCGACACCGCCGTCGACGAGGGTGCGGATGCACTCGACGGCCGCGGTGTTGATCCTCCGGCGCGAGTCGGTGATGGTGCCGTCGACGTCGGTGACGAGCGCTTTTAGCACGGTTTGAGCCCTGCCATTTCAACCATGAACGCAGCCTCTCCTTCGGGAAGGTTCGGGCTGTCTACGAGACGGGCGACACGTTTGCCTGCTTTGCTCTTCCGGAGATAGAGCCGGAACGTTGCGGTATGTCCGACGATGTTGCCGCCGATCGGCTTTGTCGGGTCGCCGAAGAGAACAGCGGGATTCGACATAACCTGGTTTGTTACGAGCCCGACGGCGTTGTGTTCGTCGATCAGTTTGAGAAGGTCGTGCATATGCCGGTTCAGCTTCTGCTGCCGTGCAGCAAGCGTTCCTCTCCCTGCGTACTCCGACCGGAAGAGCGACGTCAACGAATCGATGACGAAGAGCTTCACCGGATGATCGGACGTGCGCAGTTCGTTTGCGAGCTCCCGTGCGGAGTCGATCAGCAGCATCTGGTGGTCGGAACTGTGCGCCCGTGCCACGTGGATCCTGCTGAGAACCTCATCGAGTGTGCCGAGGTCGGCATCGACATCGAGGCCGCTCAGCATCTGTTCGATACGCTCCGGGCGGAATGTATTCTCGGTATCGATGTAAACGGCGCTTCCGTTAAGGCCGCCGAGGTCGTCGGGAAGCTGGACGTTGACTGCGAGCTGGTGGACGAGCTGACTCTTCCCGGAACCGAACTCGCCGTACACTTCCGTGATCGCCTGGGTCTCGATACCGCCTCCCATCAGTTCGTCGAACTCGGGAACAAGGGTGCTGAGTTTCCGGACGTCTTTTCGCTTGTCGAGGATGTCCCGCCCTGTTTTGAACGTGCCGATATCGGCCATCTTCCGGGCTGCCTGGATCAGTTTCTTTGCGGTCGACTCCCCGATCTCGGCAGCCTCCGCAAGGTCGGAGGTGGTTGCCGTGGCGATCCCCTCGACGGTTCCATATCCAGCTTCGCGGAGCTTGTCGGCGGTGGTGGGTCCGACACCCGGTAAATCTTCAAGATCAATCTCTGTCATATGTTTCCTCACTTGATCTCTTGTGTAGTCTTTCTGCTGTGCTACGTATACTATTTGTAAGGAACCATAAAGGTCGATGGCCTTGCGGGGTGAAAGTGAAAATTCCCGTATCCGGGTTACGAGCCGAGCCGCTCCGCCCGGTCTGCAAGACTCTTCAGATCCGGCATAACGGGTTCGTATTCCCTGACGGTAATCCTTTTTCGGTGAAGAGCGCCCCTGACCCGGACGTCGAATCCGACGGGGAGCGGCAGATCGAGAAGGTAGCACCCGTCTGCAGTATCGAGACAGAGACCGAGGTCGGTTTGGATAACCGTCCCGGTAAGGTCGACCTCTTCTTCCTTTCCGCTCCTGACGAGAAGAGCACTTCCCCTGCCGAGGTTGAGTTCGAGACCCCCGTACCGGCCGGGGCGTGCGGTCGCGTTGTATACCTCGAGAACGTCCCCGGCGACGAGGTGTCTCTGCGCCTCTTC
Organism: Methanoculleus taiwanensis; assembly: GCF_004102725.1. Classification (NCBI taxonomy): domain Archaea; kingdom Methanobacteriati; phylum Methanobacteriota; class Methanomicrobia; order Methanomicrobiales; family Methanomicrobiaceae; genus Methanoculleus; species Methanoculleus taiwanensis. The sequence goes on from NZ_LHQS01000001.1 coordinate 825,642, forward strand.
TCCCCAGAGGACGAGGGCTACCTCGCCGGTTGCATCAGCGATGGTCAGGTTCCGGACGAAGGATGCCCTGCCGTCCCGCGTGGTGAACCCGCGTGGAGGCTGGATGGTCGCGACGCGTCCGACCACCGAATAGATTCCTCCGTCCTGCACTTCTGCTATGGGTGTGGTCGGGACGTCGATCTCGGCGGTATCCGCCGTCACGGTTGCTGATTCGCCGAGGCTGTACTCCGTGCCCTGTTCTCCCGTCTTGACCGTCGCCCCGGTGATCCTGACCGCGCTGCCCGGTTCGAACCCCTCGAGGAGGGAGGGCACCCAGGCGACCAGACGGCCGACGCCGGCGGCATCCCCGATCACCGCCTCGACCATCTCCCCTGGGCTGCCGTCGCGCCGGGTGAACGTTCGCAGCGGTTTTACGGCGATCAGCCGGACGAGCAGATCCTCACTCCGGGAGGATGATCGGGCATCCGCTTCGCCCGCCGCCCCGGTGCAGGTTATCTCACAGGCGGCTTTCTGCAGCGCGGTGGCGTGAACCTCTGCGGGTGTCCCCCCTTTTGGCCGGCCGAGTATCTCGAGGACGTCGCCAACGGCGATCTCGCCTGCAGCCTCGGCTTTTTCATCCCAGAGGACAACGCGAGCCCTCCCTGTCTCGTCACCGACGAGCAGGTTGGCGACGAGGCCTTTGGTGCCGTCCTGCCGCTCGAACTCGCGGGGTTTTCCGATAGAGAGCACTTTTCCGAAGAAACAGACCAGGCTTGACTCCGGTGCGAGAGCCTGGACCCTCACGTGAGCACGGCCCATATCCCGGACGACGAGCATGGCCGCGGTCTGCTCATCAAGAAGATCGCCGGATGCGGTTATCCGCTCCTCCACCTGCCGCTCGAACGCTTCGCGATCGATGAGATCGTCAACAAGGAGGTAGTGGAACCGCATGCGACCGCTCTCCTGACTACTGCTGCCATGCCGGCCGCTGCATCGGTGCCGTCAGATCGTCGATAGATTCCGCCCGGCGCATGAGCGTTGCCTCGGATCCCCGGACGATCACCTCGGCAGAGCGCGGCCTGCTGTTGTACTGCGACGACATGGCAAAGCCGTACGCCCCCGTATCGAGGACGGCGATGAGATCGCCGGCCGTAAGGGTGGGCAGCATCCGGTCTTTCGCGAGGAGATCGCCGGTCTCGCAGATAGGGCCCGCAATGGTGTACTCCCGCTCCGGAGGGGCATCCGCTTTATTCGCCGCAACGACCGTATGGTACGAATCGTACATTGCCGGCCGCACCAGCAGGTTAAACCCGGCATCGACGTTCGCGAAGGTCTTGTGCGCCTCTTTGATGGAGTTTATCCGTGTCAGGAGGATCGTTGAGTCGGCGACGAGCGATCTCCCCGGCTCGACCCAGAGCTCGGGCTGTATGCCGATATCGCGGATTCCTGCAAGGAAGATCGGCATGACGGCATCGGCATAGTCCTGCGGCGTCGGCGCATGGTCGGTCTCACGGTGGTAGGGGACGCCGAGCCCTCCTCCGATGTCGATGAATTTGAGGGTCACTCCCATCTTTGAGAGCTCGCGGGCGAGATCGATGACGACCTCCATCTCACGGGCGAAGGGTTCGACCTCGAGGATCTGGGAGCCGATGTGGCAGTGGATCCCGACGGGCTCGATGTTGCTGCAGGCGAGCGCCTCGCGGTAGGCGTCGAGGATCTGCCCGGCAGGGATGCCGAACTTGCTCGTCGCAAGACCCGTTGCGATCTTCGGGTGGGTGGGAACCTCGAGTGCCGGGTTGACCCGGAAGGCGATCTCGACGGTCTTTCCCGCAGCCTCTGCGGCGGCGTTCAGCTGCCGGAGTTCGTCGAGCGAGTCGACCGAGACCCGCACGCCCTTCTCGACCGCGAGGGCGAGATCGGCGGCGCTCTTCGAGCTCCCGTTGAAGAGGAGGAGCCCGGGGTTCATGCCGGCCGAGAGAGCGAGGGATAGTTCGCCGGCGGAGAAGACGTCGGCACCGGCGTTCAGGTCGGCGAAGATACGGAATAGTGCGAGGTTGCCGTTTGCCTTTGCCGCGTAGAGCACCTGTATCCTGTCATAGTATCCGCCGAGCGCATCGGCAAGACGGCGATAGTTCTCCCGGATCCGGTCCTCATCGGTGACGTAGAGCGGCGTCCCGTACGCTTTCGCAAGCTCGACCGTGTCGTGCCCGCCGATGGCGAGGCGACCGTTTCTGACGGTGAGGTGGGACGGGAGTATCATAGGTTCATCTCCCGCATCCGTCCGACTGCCTCCTCGATCCGCTCTACGGATCTGGTGATGGCGAATCTGACGTAGCCGTCGCCGTGGGTGCCGAACCCGACGCCGGGTGTCGCGACGATGCCTGCCTGGTCGAGGAGCTCTGCGGCGAACTTCATGCTGTCGTCGACGGCCATCCAGACGTAGAAGGTCGCTTTCGGGGACGAGACCTCAAAGCCCATCTCAGAGAGGCCTTTTACGAGGACGTCCCTTCTTTCCTCGTAGATCCTGCATGCATCCCTGACGCAGTCCTGCGGGCCGGTGAGGGCGGTGATCCCTGCGTGCTGGATGGCATCGAAGGCGCCCGAGTCGATATTGGTCTTCACTCGCCCAAGACCGGCGATGATCTCGGGGTTTCCGCAGGCCATCCCGATACGCCACCCCGTCATATTGTAGGTCTTCGAGAGCGAGTGCATCTCGATACCGACCTCCATGGCGCCGTCGACCTCGAGGAACGAGGGGGCGGTGTAGCCGTCGAAGGTTATCTCGGAGTAGGCGTTGTCGTGGACGACGACGATCCCGTTGTCGCGGGCGAAATCGACGACTTCCGCAAAGAAGGACTTCGGCGCTATCGCCGCCGTCGGGTTGTTCGGGTAGTTGATGAAGATCAGTTTCGCCTGTGTAGCGACGTCTGCAGGGATATCGTCGAGCACCGGGAGGAAGCCGTTCTCGGCGGTGAGCGGCATTGCGTGAATCTTCCCTTCGGCAAAGAGGGTTGAGGTTTTGTAGACCGGGTAACCGGGGTCTGCGGCGAGCACATAGTCGCCGGGATTGACGAATGCCTCGGGAATGTGGGCTATCCCTTCCTTGGATCCGATGAGTGCGAGTACTTCGGTCTTCGGGGCAAGATCGACGCCGAATCTGCCGGAGTACCACTCCGCCACGGCCTCACGGTAGGCGAGCATACCGGTGTAGGACGGGTAATGGTGGTTCTTCGGATCGCGTGCCGCCGTGCAGAGCGCATCGACGATATGCTCCGGTGTCGGGAGATCGGGGTCTCCGACACCGAGGTCAATAACGTCGACACCCTGTCGGATCTTCTCTCCTTTGAGCTCATCGATCCGGGCGAAAAGGTAGGGTGGAAGGTGATCCATGCGTTGCGAGTACATCACAAGATCATTGCACACGAATCCCTATGTAAGTTTTGTGCGTTTTTGTCTGCATTTTCAGGGTGGGCAGGGCGGCATGGCCGGGCGGGAGCAGAGGGCCTGATCCGGCGCCCTTCGGCTGCTCCGGATTTTTCAGGTTCCTTCCGCGCCCGTTTGGAAAACGCTGCCACTGCGATAGCCCGGGAAGGGCCGAACGCCCTTATCAGGCATCCCGTGCGGATCCGCTTCCGCGGTCGGTGTCGCGACGATTTTAAATACGGACGATGAAAGAGATTGAGTGTTATGGCTCCCCCCGAGTACGTGGTGATCTTCTGCACCGCTCCTGCGGCCGATGCGAAGGCGATTGCAGAGGCTCTGGTCGACGCACGACTGGCGGCATGCGTGAATATCACCACGGTTGATTCATGCTTCCGGTGGCGAGGAGATGTCTGTAGCGAGCCCGAACAGCTCCTCATCATCAAGACCCGTTACGACCTGATCGATCCGCTGATCGCCCGGATTCGCGAGATGCACAGTTACGAGGTTCCGGAGATCATTGCCCTCCCCATCGTAGGCGGGTATGCGCCGTACCTCGACTGGATACGGGAGGAGACGGGCTGATGGATCTCTCCTGCTCTTCCGGCATTCAGGTGAAAGGGGATACGGTAGCGGAGATCCGCGACGACGTCATCATCGAGGATCACTTCCGCCTCTTCTTTAACGGGCAGTACCTCACGACGCTGGTTGCGAGCCCTGACCGTCTTGAAGACCTCGGTGCAGGCTTTATCATCTGCGAGGGGCTCTCCGATGAGATAGAGTCGGTGAGCGTCACCGGGAACGATATCTCCGTCTCCGCCGTGCCGAGGAAGGATATCAGCCTCGAGCTCGAGTCTTCGGGTGGGTTCCGGGTCATGGGCGAGGCGAAGACGGTCGACTCGTCGATCGAGATAACCCCGGACGGCGTCCGTGCCGTGACGGGAGCGATAGAGTCCGAGACCTGGCGGCGTACGGGCGGCGTCCACTGCTCGGTGCTCTTCTGCGAAGGCGATCTCGTCACCCGCGCATGCGACGTCGGGCGGCACAATACCCTCGATAAAGTGGTTGGCTATGCAGCACGGGGCGGGCTTGACCGGTCGCAGTGCGTCGTCGGCTGTACCGGGAGGCAGCCTGCAGGGATGGTGGCGAAGGTTGCGAATGCCGGCATCCCTATCATCATCTCGCGGGCGGCGTCCACAAACCGGGGGATACGTGCGGCCGACCGGGCCGGAATCACGCTGATCTGCTTCTCGCGGGGCGACCGGTTCACCATCTATACGCACCCGGAGCGTGTGCCGGACGTCCTTGAACGGATGAGGCAGGGGGTTCCATGATGGAGGAAAAAGCTGGCGAAACGGCACTGATCCTGCTCGGGTGCCCGCAGGTGCCGGTACAGACGAGCGTCGCCCTGTACTGCGCATACATGTTACAGCAGAACGGCATCCGGCCGATAATAGCGGGAACGACCGCGGCGCGAAAGCTCCTGGAGGTCGCCGACCCGGAGCGGCACTACGCCGGGACGCTCGAGGATCTCGATACGGTTATCGGTGAGTTTGCGGAGAAGAAGCGGGACGTCGACTACTGCTTCGTCTTCGCGCACAACGACTCCGGTATCGCCTACGCAGGTACCATGGCGTATCTGTCGAAGGCGCGGCTCTACGTCCTGCTCTTCGGGGAGCACCCGGAGGAGGTCGCCGCGGCGATCACGTTCCCCTGCGAACAGGTGACGGTGAAAGCCACGCATAACCCTATGCCGATGAAGAAAAAGATCGATGAGGTGATACGATGGGTGGCTGCCTCGAAGCAATGAAACCCGATATACTCCTTTCGCGCTGTTCGTTCATGGAGGCGCGGGAGTACGTCAAGAAGCATATCAGAGAGCACTATGAAGTGGAGCCGGGCTACAAGATCTTCGACGTCCACCTTATCGGGGTTCCGCCGCTGCTCGTCGGGATCGACGGGGACGATGTCATCTTCCCGTACACCAAGCCCTGCCACGGAACCTTCGTCGTGAAGGTTCCGGGCGGAGATGAGATCGCGAGACTTCGTGCCCGGCGGCGATAATCCTCTTTTTTTCATCGGGGGCGTCAACCCGATCTGGGCGGCGGAGGCGCTCAACCAGGTCACCGTCACCCGTCTGGCGCTCGGGGTGCTTGCGCACCCGCTCGGAACCGCAAAGAAGTGCCCTCCGGATTGGATGACCCGATATCCTCCCTGTGGGGGTGACGGCTGCAGGAGTGGTCTTTCCGGAAGACGGAAGTATAAATGATGTGACAATGGTATAGTACAGCCGGTTCTCTCCGGGCGGTATGGTGGAATCTGCTGCCGAGATCCAGGATAGGCTGCTCTCTCTCCCCGATATGCCCGCATCGGGCTCTGATAACGGGAGGACGCAGATCGGAACGGCTTTGCGCGGAAGAACGCCCGGAAACCTGCTCAACGTCACGCCTGCGGTGGCTCCGGCCACTCCGGGCACGGAAGGTGAGATGGTCTCTTTCCCCTCCGTATAGTCAAACTCGTATGTCGCAGAACCGGTCAATGATACCCGGTTTGCAGGGTGAAAGCATGGACGATATGGTGAAGGTACTGCTGATCGAAGATGATCCCGCGGACGCCCGGCGTATTCGGGAGAAACTCTGCGAACGGGGCAGCCGGTTCGAGGTCGTGGAGTCCGGCAGGCTTGCGGCCGGACTTGCTGCTCTCTCCCATGATGCATTTGATCTTGTCCTGCTCGACCTGATGCTCCCGGATAGCGGAGGGGTCGAGACATTTCTTTCGCTCAGGAATGCGGCTCCGGATACCCCGGTGATCGTTCTTTCAGGCCATGACGATCTGGATCTGGCCGCCCGCACCGTACAGAACGGAGCCCTTGATTACCTTGTGAAAGAGACGATCGATGCGGAGTTCCTGACCCGCCTTCTCCGGCATGCACAGGAGCGGAAGCGACTTGAAGATACGGTGCGGCATCTTGAGGCGCAGCACCGCCGCCTCCTCGATTCCCTGCACGAAGGGGTCATCTCGATAGATCTTCAGGGCGGGATCACGGAGATCAACGCCCGCCTGGTGGCTATCCTCGGGTATGCTCCGGGAGACCTCATCGGCAGCCCGGCCGGGGCGCTCGGCGACTGCTTCCGGTGCCTGAACGACGGGGAATCCGGAACGTTCGAGGCGCCGCTGATCTGCCGTGACGGCTCCTCTATCGTTGCGCGTATCACCGCATCTCCGATCACCGATGCGTCCGGGAAACATCTCGGGTTCTGCGCCGCGGTTCTTGAGGTTCCCGGACGAAGCGGTGCCGGAGAGATGCTTCCGGGGAACGAGGAGCAGTATCGTCTTTTAGTGGACGGCCTGAACGAGGGTATCTGGGTCATCAACGAGGCGGCGACGACGACGTTCGTCAATCCGCGGATGGTCGAGATACTCGGCTATCCGGAGGCTGCGATTATCGGGAGGCCAGTGTTTGATTTTGTCGACGAGGCCAGCCGTCAGGTGATAGCCGCATCTCTGCACCGTCGCAGGGCAGGCCTTCGGGAGCAGTACGAATGCACCCTTATCAGGAGCGACGGAGTCCGGCGAACCGCGCTCATGACGGCCGCACCCCTTATCGACGGCGACGGCCTCTTCCGGGGCTCTCTTGCCGGGGTCGTCGACATCACCGAACGCAAGAACGCCGAACAGCAGATGCGGGGTATGGAGAAGGCCATCGCCTCCTCAGTCAGTCCCATCGCGTTTGCCGACCTTGACGGGAACCTGACCTATGCGAATCCGGCCTTCCTCGAACTCTGGGGGTACGCGTCACCGGACGAGGTGGTCGGAAGGGCGCTCTCTTCTTTCTGGGAGGATGCATCCGAGGCGGAAGAGGTCTCGGAGGCCGTCTGGGGCGAGGGGCAGTGGACGGGCGAGCTCGTCGGGAAGCGGCGGGACGGCTCGACGTTCGATGCCCAGATTTCGTCGAACACCGTAACCGACGATTTCGGAGAGCCTATCATCATCATGGTCTCGCTGATCGATATCTCCGAGCGGAAACGTGCCGAGCGCGAGATCCTCACGCGCAACAAACAACTCATGGTCCTGAACCGGATCATCGGCTCGTCCGCCTCGTCGCTCTCGCTCTCCGAGCTCCTCGAGACCGGGATGCGGCGTACGCTCGAACTGATGGAGTTTGACATCGGCATCGTCTACATGCTCGATGCCGAACGAAAGCGGGGACTTCTCCAGTACCAGGAGAATATCCCCGCCTCCGTCCTCTCCCGGCATCGGATCGTCAAGGTGCATCACTGGCCGTTCAACTTCATCTTCATCGCAGGGCAGGCACGGTATATCGAGAGCAGCGAGAATCTCAGTTCCATCGAGTCGGCTATCCTCGAGGATCTTGGTGCCGTATCGCTTGCCTGCATACCGCTCATCGCCGAGTCCGTCGTCGTCGGAGCGCTCTATCTCGGGAGTAAGACCGAACCTGCATTATCGGCGGAAGAGAAGGCGCTGCTTGAGGCGATTGGAAAGGAGATCGGTTCCGGCATCCTGAAGGGGATGCTCCATAAGCGTCTCGAGGCGGCGAACCGCGAGGCGAACCTCTACCTCGATATCATGACCCATGATATCAGGAACGCCGAGAACGTCTCCACATTATACGCCGATCTTCTCATCGATATGCTCGACGGTGAGGGTGCGCTGTACGCGAAGAAGCTTCAGGGGAGCATCAGAAAGAGTATCGGGATCCTGCGGAGTGTCTCCACCATCCGGAGGATTCACCAGACCCCTGCCGAACTCAGGGCCGTCGATCTTGACCGGGTGATCCGTGAAGAGCGCCGGATCTTCCCCGGTGTTGCGATCGCCTACGAAGGTTCGCATCGTGAGGTCTGGGCGGACGATCTCATCGGCGAGGTCTTCGGAAACCTCATCGGCAACAGTATCAAGTTCGGCGGGTCGGACGTCGAGATAGTCGTCCGTGTCGACGATTACGACGGGGAGAGTCTGCTCGTCTCGATTGAGGATACCGGTCCCGGCGTACCGGACGCGATGAAAGAAACGATATTCCACCGGTTCGAGCGGGGGAGAAGTCACGGCAGCGGTGAAGGGCTCGGTCTCTACATTGCAAAGTCCCTCATCGAGCGCTACGGCGGGAAGGTCTGGGTCGACGACAGGGTTGACGGAAGGCCCGACCTCGGTGCAGCGTTCCGGTTCACCCTGCAGGAGGTCGTCCCGACGGGTGACGATGAGGTGGAGGACGACGAATACCCGCCCGGGGACGAGGAGTAACAGCCCCGGGTCCGCTATCTCTCATGCGAGGGGCGCGCGGGGAGAATTTCTCCCCTCGGATGAGATCTTCTGGTTCACGGGTGCGATGGCACAAATGGGCTTCTCTACGGGCGCGATCCAATGGTACTGGATTTTTCTAATCCCATAAGGCTATTAGTCCCGATTTAAGACTCTTTCTCAGGCTGGTGCAGTGGGGAGGAGCGTGACGGTCGAAACGGACACGGGGTCGTTCGGGTGCCCCTGTTTGTATAGTTTCCCCCTTTTGGACACGGAACGTTGCGACGGCAGCAGACCGGGCATATTGCCGGGAGTTGCCGGAGCACTGCCTTTTCCGTGATGCCCCAGGCAGCATGGAGACGTAAGCGTATGCAGCAACTGGATAAGGAGATCGAGGCTGCCCGGCGATGCCTCGACGATCTCGACAGGTATACCCGCATCTATCCGGAACGGCCGGGTCTGCTGCTCGATATGATACACCATCTCTCCGCAGCGTTGAAAGAACTGTATCGCGAGCGGGAGGATCTGATGGCGGCAGGTGCAAAGGCCGGCAGGAGAGAGAGCCGTGCGGCCGATCTCTTCCACATCATCTCCGATGCATGCCTCGTAACCGATCCCGACGGCAGCATCCTGGAGGCAAACCCTGCGGCGGCGATCCTGCTCGGATCTGCGCCCGGCATACTTCTCGGCCAGCGGATCGATCGTTTTGTCGCACCTGGGGACGCCGCATCATTCGCTGCACGGCATCGCCGGGTCCTGGTGGGCGAGGCCGTGCCTGCATGGGAGCTCGATCTCCGGCAGGGGGGAGCCGTCCGGTCTGCCCGCGCAACGGTAACGCTCTGTTCCGACGGCCGGGACTCTTCTGCCTGCTTAATCTGGCTCTTTCGGGATATCACCGAGGGAAAAAACCGTGATCTCGAACTCCTGATCCGGGATGCGGCTCTCGAAGCGTCGATGAATGCGGTGGTGATAGCCGGGGTTGACGGGAGAGTCACCTACGCGAACCGGGCGGCATGCGCGTTCTTCGGGGTTGCCGGCCCCGAGTGTCTCGTCGGAGAGCGAATATCCGGGTTCCTCGGTGACGGTGATTCTGCTGCAACACTTCGGGATGCTCTCTTCAGGGATGGTATCTGGCAGGGGGAGATAACCGGCCGGAAGCGGGATGGATCGGATTATCTTTTGCAGGTGTCGGTGCAGCTGCTTTCCGGCGGGGACGGTGATCCTGCATACATCGTCGCCTCCGGCATGGATGCCGCCGGAGAGCAAAATCCCCGGGCCCGGTTCTGTTCCTCCGAGAATTTCTGCCGGACACTCCTCGAGATTCCGGGAGCAGCACTTCTGATCGTCGGGGAGGACGGAACGATCGCTGCAGTAAATGCAGAGTGCGAACGCCGGTTCGGTTTTGCCCGTCGCGAGCTTGAGGGTTGCACGCTCTGGGACAGGTTCTTCTCCGGGAGCAACCGAGGCGTTATCCGGGAGTATCTCCGGCTCTGCAGGGAAAATCCTGCATATGCTCCGCGTGACTATCCCGTCTCGATCATCGACGCCGAGGGGGCCCTCCGTGATGTTGTCCTCTCCGTAGCGGCACTGCCGGGAATGCAGCGCTACGCCGTCTCGCTGGTAGATATGACGGAGCTCCGACGGCTCGAGGCGGCGTTGAAGGCGAGCGAGGAGAAGTTCCGGGAGATCGTCCAGCGCAGTTTCGACGTGCTCTTCACCTGCAACGAGGCATGCGTGCTGACCTACGTCTCGCCGGCGATCGAGCGGATCACCGGATACACGCCGGAGGATCTGATCGGGCACTCCTTCGAGGATCTTATCCTGCCCTCGTCGAAGAGGCACCTTGAGGACGCAGAGAACACGCTCCGGCGCGGGCTCCCGGTCGAAGGGCTCACCCTCACGATCGTCCGGCGGGACGGCATGCCCTGCGTCATCGAGATCAATGCCTCTCCCCTGGGGAGCGGCGGGGTAACGACCGGGGTTCAGGGTGTCTGCAGGGACATTACGGATCGCATGCGGGCGGAGGCCGAACTTAAGATCAAGGAGATGGCTATCGTGTCCTCCGTCAGCGCCATCCTGCTCATCGATCTCGAAGGAGTGGTCGAATACGTCAACCAGGCATTCCTGCGTCTCTGGGGCTACGATCCGGAAGACGAGGTGCTCGGGCGACCGGTGGCCACGTTCTGGCAGCATGAGCAAAGAGCGGATCAGGTTTTCTCCGCGCTCCGGCGGGACGGTACCTGGGTTGGAGAGATCGCGGGAGTCCGGAAGGACGGAGCGCCCTTCGACGCGCAGATGTCGGCGAACGTCGTGACCGACGAGTATGGCAACTCCCTCTGCTTCGTCGCGTACGTCGTCGACATCTCCGATCGCAAAAGGGTTGAGGAAGCACTTCGTTCCCGTAACAAGCAGCTATATGCCCTCAACCAGATTATCAGCGCCTCGTCGCAGTCGTCTTCGAGCCAGGAGATCCTGGAGAGCGCTCTTGCAAAGACGATGGATCTGCTCGGTTTTGATGCCGGTATCGCCTATCTCACGGACGAAGATCGGAAGAGGGGGTATGCCGCGTGCAGCCGGGGTGTCCCCGCACCGTTCCTCGCGGAGAATCATGTTATACGCATCCACCACTGGCCGTTCAATTACGTCTTCGTCGCCGGCCAGCCCCGATACCTTGTGAAGGACGCGAGACCGACCGCCTGTTCAGCTGAACTGATGCTGTTGCAGGAGCTCGAGGTTTCTTCGCTCGCCTGTATCCCTCTCGTTGCGGAGTCGGCGATCGTGGGCGGACTCTATGTCGGGAGCAGGCGCGGGGAAGTGCTGCCGCGGGAAAAACGGCTCCTCCTCGAGACGATCGGGCGGGAGGTCGGTTCCGGCATCCTGAAGGGGATGCTCCATAAGCGCCTCGAAGCCGCGAACCACGAGGCGAACCTCTACCTGGATATCATGACCCACGACATCAAGAACGCCGGGAACGTCGCGAGCCTCTACTGCGATATCCTGAGCGATGGGCTCGAGGGGGAGATGGGGCTTTACGTGAAGAGGCTGCGGGGGAGCATACGGAAGAGTATCGGGATTTTAGCCAACGTCTCGACCATCCGCCGCCTTCACCAGGAGGAGGTCGATGTAAAGCCGGTGCATCTTGACTCCGTCATCAGGGAGGAGGTGAGCCAGTTTCCCGATCTCCGGTTCGTCTATGAGGGTTCTTCGATCTATGTCGAGGCGGATGATCTCCTGCCTGAAGTCTTCACCAATCTGATCGGCAATAGCGTCAAGTTCGGAGGGCCGGAGGTCGAAGTCCGTATCCTGGTGGATGAGGAGGACGAGAATGTCATCGTCACGATAGAGGATACCGGCCCCGGGATACCGGACGATCTGAAACGATCCATCTTTCACCGGTTCGAGCGGGGGAACAACCCGGCAAGTGGTGAGGGTCTCGGTCTCTACATCTCCCGGATGCTCATCGAGCGCTACGGCGGGCGAATCCTCGTCCGGGATCGGGTGGAGGGGCAGCCCGAAGCGGGGGCGACATTCAGTTTCTCTCTGCGAAAAGCGGACCTGTCCGACGAAGAGAATCCGATTGTCGGACGATAAGGTTTAATCTCAAAAGATTTATAAATCCTGGTATCTTTAATGATGTCGTGAGCATTCCCTTTGTTAAGATTGTCAAATTCATTGTCGCAATAGCCGTATGCCAGGCTGCCGGCCTTATTGGGACGATATTCACCACTCCGGCGATTCCGACCTGGTATGCCGCACTGGAAAAACCCGCCCTCACGCCGCCGTCGTTCCTCTTCGGTCCGGTCTGGACGGTTCTCTTCATCCTGATGGGTATCGCGCTTTATCTGGTCTGGCTGCGGGGATGGGAGAGAAAAGACGTGAAACTCGCCATCTCGATCTTCGGTATCCAGCTTGTTCTCAATGTCCTCTGGTCGTATTTCTTCTTCGGACTTCAGATGCCGTTTTTTGCCCTGATTGAGATCATCGTCCTCTGGATTGCTATCGCACTCTCGATATGGAGTTTCTCCAGGGTATCAGTGCCTGCAGCGCTTCTGCTCCTCCCCTACATACTCTGGGTGAGCTTTGCCGCCTATCTCAACTACGGCATCTACGTTCTGAACCCGTAGGAGTGGGGGCGAGATCGCGGGCGGATGGGCAGCCACCCGCGACCTTCCGGTTCCTTCAGGGTATACACTTCTCCTCCCGCGATGCCGTACCTTGGCGGCAGGACGGACTTTTCCTGTTCCGCTATATCGGGATGCCAGGACACCTCCAGACCAATGGGTATCTCCATGAGACATTGATAAGCGCCTTCCGGTAGAATGAACGGAAAAAATGCGGGATGAAAGCGGCGGTATGCCGCCGCCGTCCCGAACTCTGGAAGAAGAGGGTTTACCCGGAGACTTTCCCCGACTGTTTCCGGACGGGGTCGTGATCTCCGGGGCTCATTCCTTGTCGATCTGTCGCCAGGTATGGGCGAACCGCTGCAACGCCGTGTAGTGTCCGAGGACGCCGAAGATGACGAGGAGCCAGCCGAGGTAATTGAGGCCGTAGATGATCTCCGGCAGCAGGAGTGTCAGAATGCCGGCGAGGATGATCAGCACCAGGCGGTCGGCCCTCCCGAGGATGCCGCCGTAGTACCGGCCGACACCGACCGCCTGCGCCTGGGTTCCGAGGTACGACGCCATCAGGACGCCGGTCAGGGCGAAGACGCCGATCTGCCAGGATGCCGCACCACCGGCGAAGATGCCGGTGATGATGAAGATATCGGCATACCGGTCGATGACGTGGTCGAGGAAATCGCCGCGGAGGCTGGCTATTCCGAGGTCTCGGGCGAGAGCGCCGTCGAGCGCGTCGAAGAGAGCATTCAGGCCGACCATCAGGATGCCGAGGGCGATCCCGCCTGCCCAGAATGCGATGCCGGCAGCAGCCGAGAAGGCCAGGGATGCAACGGTATAGGTATTCGGTGTCAGCCCGAGCTTCTTCGATATATCCACCATGGGCTGAAAGATGCCCTGCACCTTCGGTCGGAACTGATCGAGCGTCATAAGCCGGTGTCCAGATAGATAGTCCAGTCGATATTTCCGTAGGATGGTGGCAGTTTCCCTTTCATAAACTGCTCGATTTTATCCGCACACTCTTCCACGGACTGCTCCGTCGTATCGAGTTCGTAGACGGCATCTTCGGGGTATTCTTCGAGTGTCTCTATCAGGATGACGTCGAGGGCTTCCGCCTCGGCATTCTCACGGATCTTCGCGGGGCTGTAGCCCCGGGGTGAGAGCCGTGCGGCAAGGATGTCCGGGCGGCAGCGGAGCACGACGATCCGGTCGCAGGGAAGAAGGTGGGCGAGGTGCCCCTCGACTATCCCGTCGACCGGCGTAAATTCCTCCGCCCAGCGCTCGACGTCGATGACGAGTGTGTCCCGCTCCCGGTCCTCTTCGAGGACGTACTCCCTTATAGTCTCTCCGATCCGGACGACACGGTGCCCGCGCCGCAGGAGCTCGCTGGCGATAGCCGATTTTCCCGTGCCGGGCGTCCCGGTGATACCGACCATCATAGTGATCCGACTGCCTTGAGGAATCGATCGTTCTCCCAGTCGTCACCGATGCTGACGCGGATATAGTGATCGCCGAGCCCCGGGAAGCTCGTGCACGACCGGACGAGCACGCCCTTCGCCGCGAGGAGGTCGACGACCTCGTCTCCCGTATGGGGGGCGACATCCAGCATGACGAAGTTCGCGTCGGAGGGCAGTGCCGGGAATGGTGTCTCCGTGAGGAACCGTTCCCGCCACCGGCTGACATGGTCGCGGGTCGTGGTGATATGCTCGCTATCGCCGAGCGCTCCGATCGCCGCTGCCGCCGAGACGGCGTTGAGTGCGAACGGTGTCGCCGCCCGCAGGTAGAACGGCTCGAACCACGCCGGCACGAAGGCGTAACCGACCCGGAGGCCGGCGAGCGAAAAGATCTTCGACATCGTCCTCCCGAGGATGAGGTTGTCGTACTCCCGCATGAGCGGCCGGTAATCGGTTTCGGAGAAGTCGACGTAGGCGTTGTCGAGGAAGAGCATGCCGTCGATCGCATCGAGGATCTCTCGGACCGCCGAGGGCGGTGTCGTTGTTCCCGTCGGATTGTTCGGCGAGCAGAGGAAGGCGAGCTTTGCTCCCCGGCAGGCATCGGCGAACGCGCCGGTATCCACCGAGAAGTCGGCGTTTCGTGGGATGTTCTCGACAACAGCACCGTGAGCGCCTGCCGCAATGCCGTAAAAAGAGAAGGTCGGGGTTGCAACGACCACCCGCTCGCCGGGCTCGACGATCGTCCTGATGACGGTCTCGATGACACCGTCCATCCCGGCGCCGGTCACGAACCGGAAATCTCCGTGGTAGCGGCGGAGCGCCTGCGAGAGTGCGTCCATCCGCTCATCCGGATACCGGTTCCCGGCCCGGAGGGCTGCGTGAGCAGCCTCGACGGCGAGGGGAGAGGGTGGACGGGGGTTTTCGTTGCTCGCAAGCCGGGCGACCCGGTCGAACCCATGCTCCCGTGCAACCTCATCCGCCTTTTTCGCGTACGCGTATCCCTGCCGGGCGAAACGCGCCCTAATCAAGTGCTGCATTCAGGACTCCGGCCACGCGGTCGATCTCGTCGTCGGTGATGACGAGCGGCGGGACAAGCCGGAGGTTGCCGTCGGCGGCGCAGTTTACGAGGACGCCCTCTGCCGCACACCGCTGCTGAACCTCCGGGCAGCGCTCGCCGACGGAGATGCCGATCATCAGCCCGCGGACACGCGGATTGTGGGCGGCGAGCCCCCGGCGGAACCGTTCACCCTTGCGCGGTATATCCGGGAGGATCTCTTCGACGACGCCGAGTGTGGCGAGCGCCGCAGCACAGGCAAGCGGCCCGCCTGCAAAGGTGCTCCCGTGCTCGCTCTTCTGGAACTCGAGCCCCTCGCGGGCGACGAGTGCGCCGATCGGAAATCCGCTTGCAAGGCCCTTTGCAAGGGTGACGATATCGGGTGTAACCCCGGTGTGCTGGATGCCGAGCCATTCTCCCGTCCTGCCGATACCGGTCTGGACCTCGTCGACGATCATCAGTGCGCCGGCATCGTCGCAGATCTCCCGGATGCCTTTAAAGAAGCTGTCGGGCGGGATGATGACGCCGGCTTCGCCCTGGATGGGTTCGACGAAGACGCCGGCGGTGGTGCTGTTCACCGCTTCCGCGACACCGTCGAGGTCGCCGTACTCGACGAAGGTGCAGGCCGGTTCGAGCGGCGCGAACGGTTCGCGGATCGCCGGTTTATGGGTGACGGCGAGCGACCCGCACGTCCTTCCGTGGAATCCGTGGGTGAATGCGACGAACTCCTTCTTCCCCGTCCTGACCCGGGCGAGCTTGATGGCCCCTTCATTCGCTTCGGCACCGGAGTTGCTGAAGAACGCTTTTCCAAGACCTGTAATCTCCACGAGTTTCTCTGCAAGTTCGGCCTGGTTCGGGACGTAGTAGAGGTTCGAGCAGTGGATGAGTTCTCCTGCCTGCCAGCGGATGGCCTCCACCACCGCCGGGTGGCAGTGGCCGGTGCTGCAGACCGCTATCCCTGCCACACAGTCGATATACTCGTTTCCCGCATCGTCCCAGACGCATGAACCCCGGCCGCGGACTATCTTCATCGTCCTGCCGAAGGCCGGCATGTAGTATTTTGCGTCAAGAGCCCTGGTATCCATATCTTCCATCTCAATCGCCTCACTCGTACTCGATCGTCGCCGGGGGTTTCGGCGTCACGTCGTAGACGACGCGGGCGACACCCGGAATCTCGGAGGTTATCCGCGATGCCATGCTCGTGAGCACCTCGTAGGGCAGGAGGAGCGGGTCGGCGGTCATCCCGTCGCGCGAGAAGACCGCACGGACGGCGACGATCCAGCCGTGAAGCCGGACATCCCCTTTCACTCCGGTTCCCTGCCCGACGAGTGCGGCGAAGCACTGCCAGGGGCGGAACTCCTCGACCAGGTACTCCTCGACGATGGCGTTTGCTTCCCGGACGGCCTCGACCTTCTCGCGGGTAACCTCGCCGATGACCCGCACGGCGAGCCCGGGACCCGGGAACGGCATCCTGTGCTGGATCTCGAGCGGGAGATCAAGGCCGCCTGCAACCTCGCGCACTTCGTCCTTGTAGAGGTCCGCTATCGGTTCGATGACCGATTTGAACTCCATATGGAGGGGCATGCCGCCGACGTTGTGGTGGCTCTTGATGCCGCCTTCGCTCTCGATCCGGTCGGGGTAGATGGTTCCCTGCAGGAGGTGGGATGCCCCCGTCCGCTTTGCTTCGCGCTCGAAGACCCGAACGAACATTTCCCCGATCGCCTTTCGCTTCTCCTCGGGATCGGTGAGCCCTGCAAGGACGGCGAAGAACTCGTCCGCAGCATCGACGATGTGGAGGTTTAAGTCTCCAAAGAGCGTCCGGATCCGGTCGGTCTCGCCCTTGCGCATGAGACCGGTGTCTACGTAGATCGGCACGAGGCGGTCGCCGATGGCGCGTGCTGCGAGCGCAGCGCAGACCGAACTGTCGACGCCGCCCGAGAGCGCCATGACGACCTTGTCGTCGCCTGCCTCTTTCTGTATCTGGACTATTGCTTTTTCAATAAATTTCTGGACATTGACCATGATTTTCACCTTGTCTGGGTCGTTATCTTATTCTTCCGGCACGCGCCGACGAACCCGAGGTAGGGTGGCGAGGGGTGTGTCGGGCTCGACTTGAACTCGGGGTGGAACTGAGTGGCGAGGAAGAAGGGGTGATCCCGAATCTCACAGACCTCCATCCGGT
Source organism: Methanoculleus taiwanensis (assembly GCF_004102725.1). Classification (NCBI taxonomy): domain Archaea; kingdom Methanobacteriati; phylum Methanobacteriota; class Methanomicrobia; order Methanomicrobiales; family Methanomicrobiaceae; genus Methanoculleus; species Methanoculleus taiwanensis. Next base: position 843,102 of record NZ_LHQS01000001.1, read on the forward strand.
TTCCACAGGTGCCCGAGAAGACGAGGCCTGCCTCTTCAAGCCTCCCGATGAACTCAGGGTTCACTTCGTAACGATGGCGGTGCCGCTCCACGACCTCCCGGCTGCCGTAGAGGTCGAAGATCTGGGTCCCCTCTTTGAGGTTGACGGTGCAGTCGCCAAGGCGCATCGTCCCGCCGAGATCGACCACATCCTCCTGCTCGGGGAGGATGGCGATGACGTGGCTTCCCGGCCCCATCTCCTCGCTCGTAGCGTCTTCGATCCCGACGACGCTCCTCGTATACTCGATCACTGCGAGCTGGAATCCGAGGCAGAGACCGAGATACGGGATGTTGTTCTCCCGCGCATACCGGATTGCCCGGATCTTTCCTTCGATACCTCTCTTGCCGAACCCGCCCGGGACGAGAATCCCGTCGATATCGGCGAGATCTTTCTGATCGCAGGTCTCGGCATCGAGCCAGCGGATGTTCACCTCTGTCGAGAGCGCTCTTCCCGCGTGCTTGAGCGATTCCTTGATGGAGATGTATACGTCCTCGATACCGTACTTGCTCACGATGGCGACGGTGATCCGGTTCGTATACTCCTGCGAGACGGTATGGTACCACCCTGCGTCGGGTTCGCGGTTCTCGAGGTTGAGGTACTCGGTCAGAACGTCTGCGAGCCCTTCTTTCTCGAGTTCCATCGGAACCTGGTAGATGTCGGGGGCGTCTTTCGCACTGATGACCGCCCGTGCGGGGACGTCGGTGAAAGCGGAGATCTTCTTCTTCGCGTGAGATCCGATCACCTGCTTGCACCGCCCGACGATGATGTCGGGGTGGAGCCCGAGTTCCCGCAGCGCCTTGACCGAGTGCTGGGTGGGCTTGGTCTTGAGGTCGCCCATCGTATCGACCGGGACGAGCGTGACGTGAATCAGCACCATGTCTTCTCGCGGGAGTTCACCGTGCATCTGCCGGATGGCCTCGAGGAACGGCATGCTCTCGATATCGCCGACGGTGCCGCCGGCCTCCACGAGACAGATATCCGCCGTCTCTCCGGGCGTGAGTTCCTCGTGCGCTGCCTCTCTGATGCAGTGCTTGATCTCGTCGGTGATATGCGGGATGATCTGGACGGTCGCTCCCAGGTAGTCACCGCGCCGCTCTTTCTCGATGACGTCCCGGTAGACCTTTCCCGTCGTGATGTTGTGAATCGATTTTAAGTTGATATCCAGGAATCGTTCGTAGTTGCCGAGGTCGAGGTCGACCTCGCCTCCGTCGCTGAGCACGAAGACCTCTCCGTGCTGGGCCGGGTTCATGGTGCCGGCATCGATATTGAGATAGGGGTCGATCTTCACCGCGGTTACCCGATACCCGCGGTTCTTGAGCAACCGGCCGACCGATGCGGTGGTGATGCCCTTACCAAGGCCGCTCATTACGCCGCCAGTAACCACAATGTACTTCAAAATGTCCTACTCCTGCAAGCTGGATCGCTTCCTGCTTCAGCTTAAATAATATACGCGCGGTATAGACAAAGGTATTGCCCCTGAAATGAGTGGTGGCGGTCCGGCACCTGTTCTGGTTCACGCTTTCACGACGGCGAACGATGCGGTTGTTCGCGAAAGCAGCGTTCCGTCCGTGCTTGTGATCTCGCCCTCCGTGAAGGCGACCCGGCGTCCTTTTCGGATAACGCGGGCGGTTGCGGTGATGGTGCCGCTCGAGACCCCCCGCAAGAAGCTGGTATTCTCCGATATGGTGGCAATCCCCTCGCCCTCCTCGAGGACGGTGCAGAGGGCGAGCGCCATCGCTTCGTCGGCGAGAGCAACGAAGACGCCTCCCTGGAGCCACCCGGCGCCGTTCAGCATATCGGGCCGGATCCGCATCGAGAGATCCGCGCCGCCGTCTCCGTACGTCCCGACCTCGATCTCCATCAGCCGGAAGAAGGGGTTGGCGTCTCTCCCCTGCGCGGCAAGTGCATCAAGATACTCCATCGGTTACCTCTCTCCCGGGTAATTCGCGATCTCGCTCAATAAGCGTTGCCATTGGCCTTGCGGAGGATCGAAATGCTGATGAGGCGCTCTTTCCTTTCATCCTGTATGGAACAGGACGAGATCAGGGAGATGCTCCGCGATCTTGTCTGGCTCAACGCCGTGATCGCTACGGAGTTGATCCAGATAACCGAGAACACGTCATCGATTCTGCGAAAAGAAGCCCCTCCGGCGACCTGCCTGGAAGAGCACGCGGCGCTCCGGGGAGTGGCGCTTGCGATGGCGGAGAAGTACCGGCCCGGAACGGCGCTCCGTCAGCACGTCGAGAAGCATCAGTGAAAAATGGGTGGGGGATTCCTTCCCCTTCCTGTGTTACTTCCCCCCTTTTTCTTCAGACGTTGCTCTCCATTACGCTCGCGGTTCCCGGAGGAGATCCGCGGAGCATACCGGTCAGATCGTCGGTGGGGTCGTTGGAGGTGTCGTCGGTGGAGTTGTTGCTGTGGTTGTTGGTGGAGTCGTCGGTGGTGTCGTCGGTGGAGTTGTTGCTGTAGTTGTTGGTGGTGTCGTCGGTGGAGTTGTTGCTGTAGTTGTTGGTGGTGTCGTCGGTGGAGTTGTTGCTGTAGTTGTTGGTAACGTCGTCGGTGCGGTTGTTGGTGCGGCCGGGTTGACGTAGTGGCTCACGCCGGTTGCGGTCACCTGGTGCCCGGTCGGATCGTTTGCCGTGGCCGTGGCGGTGTTTTCATAGACGCCGCCCTGGAGGTCCTGTGCCGCATTGTCTGCAGTGTACGTCCATGTCTCGCCGGGGTCGAGTTGACCGTTGCCGTTATCGCCGGTGTTCGGTCCTGCGATCGGGCCGGCCTGATCGTCGGTCACCTGGACGTTTATGAGCGGCACCGTCCCGGGGTTCGTGACCTCGTAAGTCCACGCGACGGGGTCTCCGGCCGCGATCTCCGGGTATGGCGGGTTACTGGCATCTTCGCCGTTGGTGTACTTGGTGACGGCGATCGTGCCCTCTGCCGGCGGGTTGGTATAGTGGCTCATGTCGGTTGCGGTCACCTGCTGCCCGGTCGGATCGTCTGCTGTGACCGTGGCGATGTTTTCGTAGTAGTCGCCCGGCAGGCCTATTACTATTGCAGCCTTGGCGATTATGGTGTATGTCCATGTCTCGCCCGGATCGAGTTCACCGTCATTGTCCGTATCGCCGGTCGGGGGTCCTGTGATAGGACCTACCCCGTCGTCGGTCACCTGAACGTTCGCGAGCGGAACGGTCGCGTGGTTCGTAACCTCGTAGGTCCAGGTTATCTCGTCGTCGGGGTAGATGGCCGGCCCCGGCGGTTCTTTGGCATCCTCGCCGTTGGTGTACTTGGTGATGTTGATTGCACCTGGTCCGGCCGCGTTGGTGTAGTGGCTCACGTCGCTCGCCGTTACCGGATTCCCGTCCGGATTGTCCGCCGTGACCGTGGCGTTGTTCTCGTAGTATCCGCTGGGCAGCGTCGATGTGTCTACGGCTACGCCCTTGATCTCGAAGATCCACGTCTCTCCGGGATCGAGCAGGTCGTCGTAGTTGCCGTTGATCTCAAAAGGCGGGCCTGCAATTGGTCTGACCGGCCCGAGCTGGTCGTCGGTCACCTGGACGTTCGTGAGAGGCACGGCCCCGTCGTTTATGATCTGGTATGTCCATGTCACCGGGCCTCCGGCGAAGACATATGGTCCGGGCGGCGTCTCTGCGTCCTGACCTTCGGTGAACTTGGTGAAGTTGATGGCGGCGCTTGTGTAGTGGCTCACGTCGGTTGCATTGGCCTGGGCTTTGTTTGCATCTTCTGCCGTGACTGTGGCGTTGTTCTCATAGTATCCGCCGGGTAGCGTCGCCGTGTTCACCGCCGTGCCGTTTCTCCCGTACATCCAGGTTTCCCCCGGATCGAGAATGCCGTTGGTGTTCGCATCCCCGGCATCCGGCCCGCTGATCGAACCGATTCGGTCATCGGTCACTGAGACGTTCAGCAGCGGAGCGGTCCCGTTGTTCGTGACGTAATAGGTCCACGCCACTATGTCTCCGACAGTGACGTTCGGTCCCGGCGGGACTTTTGCGTCGATGCCGTTAGTGTATTTGGTGAGATTGATGCCGGGACGGAGCGGAGCCGTCGGTGTTGGTGTTGTCGGTGTTGGTGCCGGCGTTGTTGGAATTGGCGTCGTCGGTGTCGGCGGCACGACCGCACGGAGTTTCACGACCCAGGCATCGGTTGTGTTCGACGGCGCCGTGGCCGTCGTGAACGTCCCGGCGAAGACGTATTCGTCCGTTGCGGTCTGCAGGACAGCATTCGCCCGATCTCTGAAGATGCCGCCGTAGGTCCAGTTCCAGCTCTCCCTGCCGTCGACGTCGAGTTTGACGAGCAGTGCATCGGCATTTACCGCTCCCTGCGTTCCTCGCTCACCGGCAAAGAGGACTCCGCCGTCGTCTGTCGTGATCACGGCGTTCGCCGAGGTATTGTCGTCGGGTGTTCCATAGGTCACATTCCAGGCGCTGCTGCCGTTATCGGCGAGCCGGAGGACGAAAGCGTCGGTATCGGTGCGGTTCTGGTCACTCGTTACTGCGGACGTCCCGGCCACGAGGAGATCGCCCTCCGTCGTGACGGCGAGCGACCGGGCTTCATCGTCTCCGGTTCCACCGTAGGTTCTGTTCCATACTTCGCTGCCGTTCGCATCTATCATGATGATCCAGGCATCGGTCCCACCTGACCCCGCGGATGCGCTCGCGCCTGCAACGGCGTAGCCGCCGCCGGGCACGGTCACGATGGCGTTGGCGGTTTCGTTTGTTTCAGATCGTCCGTAGGTTCTGTTCCACACTTCTCCGCCGGTCTCGTTCACCTTCACGACCAGGGCATCGGAAAGCCCCGTCCCATAGGGCTCGATCGAACCGGCAAGGAGGTATCCTCCGTCGGGTGCCCCGGCAACCGAATTGGCCGTAGCGTTGACCTCTCCCCCGCCGTATTTCTGGTTCCAGATCTCACCGCCGGACCCGTTGATCGCGACTGCCCAGGCATCGGTATCTCTCCTGGTACTGTTGGTGATGAAGGTGTAGGTGCCTGCAAAGAGTGACGTGCCGTTGAGAGCGGGGATTATGGCACGGGCAGTGTCATTCTCCCCTCTGCCGTAGGTCATGTTCCAGGTCTCGTTGCCTTCTGTAGTGATGTTGACGACCCAGGCATCTGTCAGGCCGTCTCCGTACGAGTCGGTTTCTCCGGCGAAGAGGTATCCTGACCCGTTCGGGTGTTCCATGATGGCATGCGCGGATTCGTTACCGTCAGCCCCGTCGTATGTCCTGTTCCAGACAACCGTAAGATCGACCGCGGCTGTCGCGGCGATCGGAATGGAGAGGCAGAGCATGACAAAAATCAGATACGTGTATCGTCGTTCCCATTCCATAATATGCACCTCCGAATCTCCGAGCAGTCAGGCAAGCCGGCAGTGTTTGGGCACCGGAAGATCGGTGGATGTCATATGGATTGCCTTTACCGGCTCAGAATGTCTGATAAATGGATGCAACGGAACATCTCATACTTATTATAATAATGTTTTTATGGATATGATCCGCAGATGTTCGCCGGGCATTCCACTGGCAGTTCCGGGTACTGCACGTGGAGTGCCCCCCCCAGGTTCGGGGATGAAAAGGTCGATCCTGGCCGGAGCGCCTTCATGCGGTCTACCCGCGGAAAAGAGCGGCAATACATGGCTGGATCGCGAGTCTGGCGGCTGATTGGCAGAGGTATTCCGGAGAGCCCGGCGAGTACACCAACACTCTTATTGGCGAACTGTGAACAATACGTACTTATGAAGCTGCTGCTCGTCGTCGCGCCGGAGCGTTACCGTGACGAAGAACTCGAAGAGCCGGTCCGCGTCTTTGAGGAATCCGGGGTCGACTATGACATCGCCTCGACGGCATCCGGAACGTGCACGGGGATGCTGGGGGGCACCGCAGAGGCCACCCTGACGATAGACTGTGTTGATCCGGATGCCTATGCAGGCATTGTCGTGGTGGGTGGTATCGGGTCGCCGGAGTACCTCTGGGACAATGATCGCCTCATCTCCCTTGTACAGGAATTTTCGGCGCAGGGTAAAGTCGTCGCTGCAATCTGCCTATCTCCCGTCGTTCTGGCACGGGCCGGACTGCTCGCCGGACGCCGGGCGACGGTCTACCGGAGCGTCGAATCCGTCAGGGAGATGGAGAAGGGTGGCGCCAATCTCCTTGACATTCCGGTCGCCGCCGATATGCAGTATGTTACCGCGAACGGGCCCGCAGCCGCTGCGGAATTTGCCGACGTGATCTTATCGAAGCTGGCATGCTAAGCGACTCGGCGCAGGTGCATCCGTGGGATTGTACGCTGGTGATCCCTGCTTACAACGAGGAGGCGCGAATACAAAACCTCCTCTCCGACGTCTCGTCTTTTGCGGGAGAACTGATATTCGTCTGCGACGGGACGGACTCGACCGCCGATATCATCCGTGCGTTTGCAGGCGAGCGGCCGCAGCTTCGTATCCGCTGCCTTGTCTTCGATCACCGCCTCGGAAAAGGCGGGGGGGTGCTTGCCGGGATGAAGGCTTCCGGGGGGAGATACGTCGGGTACATGGATGCCGACGGGTCGACGGCGATCGATCAGATGGTCTGCCTCTTCGACCGCCTCGGGAAGGCGGATGGTGCGATCGGCTCCCGGTGGGTTCCGGGCGCAGTCCTCGTGGTGAAACAGAGCCTCACGCGGCGGGTGCAGAGCCGCCTCTTCAACCTGATCGTGAAGGTGCTCTTCGGGCTCGAGTATCGCGATACCCAGTGCGGCGCGAAGGTCTTCCGGCGAGAGGCGCTCGAGGCTGTTTTCCCCGATCTCCGGGCGACGGGATTTGAGTTCGATGTCGAACTGCTCTGGCGGCTGCGGCAGAAGGGTTTCTCTGTCGACGAGATCTCGATTGTCTGGGAGAATAAGGACGCATCGAAGGTCGGTGGATCCGATGTCTTCGGGATGCTCACCGGAATGCTGCGTCTCCGGCTCGGGTGATCCCGGGACGATCACGTAAACCGTATGCTGCTATATAAAAATCGGGCATGATCTCTCGCCGTTTCTCAAAATACTCTTGCTTTTTGAGTATATCTCTCTGCCGTTCCGGAGCCGGAGGAGGGGATTTCACCCCTGTAGGTACTTCTCCGGGTTTTTCTCGAAGAGCTTCTTACACCCGGGAGCGCAGAAGTAGTACTTCTTCCCCTGGTATTCGGACGTGAACGTTGCGGACGCTTCGTCGACGTCCATCTTGCATACCGGATCGACTGCCATGATTCATTCATCCTCCGCGTGGCAGGACTCCTCTCTTCGCCGGTGGTATATATGCTTTGAGCAGCAGCGAGAGCGAGACCACGGTGACGGAGCTCAAGGCCATCGCAAGTGCCGCGAGCTCGGGCTGGAACATGATCCCGAAGAGCGGGTAGAGGACGCCTGCGGCGACCGGGATTAAGAGGGCATTATAGGCGAACGCCCAGAAGATATTCTGCTTGATCCGGCCCATCACCTTCCGCGAGAGCTGGACTGCGGCCACGGCGTCCGTAAGATCGTCCTTGATCAGCACGATATCCCCGCTCTCGATGGCGACATCCGTGCCGCTTCCGATGGCGATGCCGACGTCCGCCCGGGCGAGCGCGGGCGCATCGTTGATCCCGTCCCCGACGAAGGCCACGCTCTCTCCCTTCTCCTGGAGTCTCTGCACCTCGCGTGCTTTATCCTCCGGCAGCACGTCGGCGAGCACCGTATCGATCCCGATCTGCCGGGCGATGGCGTTCGCCGTCCGGGCGTTGTCGCCGGTGATCATCATCACGGAGAGCCCCATCCTCTTCAGGTCGGCGACGGCGGCCTCGCTCGTCGGCTTGAGGGTATCGGCGATCCCGATGATGCCCGCGAGTTTCCCGTCTCCGGCGACGAGGACGGCGGTCTTCCCCTCGTCCTGCAGGCGGCCGATCGCATCAGCGCTCGACGGTGCGAGGGAGACGTTCCGCTCCTCCAGAAATGCGGGGTTCCCGATGAGCACGAGCGTCCCGTCCACGGCAGCACTGACGCCCCGGCCGCCGAAGGTGGCAAAGTTCGTCGCCTCGCCGAGGGGGATACCGATGGCATCAGCCTTTCTGACGATAGCCTCGGCGAGCGGGTGCTGCGAGTTCCTCTCGACGCTCGCGGCAAGGCCGATGAGCCTCTCTTCGTCCATACCGGCCGCTACAACATCGGTGACGTCGGGTTTTCCCCGGGTGAGCGTCCCGGTCTTGTCAAAGACGATCGTCGTCAGGTGCTCGGAGACTTCGAGCGCCTCACCGTTCCTGATCAGCACGCCGATCTCCGCTCCCCGTCCGATCCCGACGGTGACGGCCGTCGGGGTTGCAAGGCCGAGCGCACAGGGGCAGGCGACGACGAGGATCGAGATGAGCACGGTGAGCGAGAAGAGGAGCGTCGCGTCGAGGGCGACATACCAGGCGGCGAACGCGGCGATAGCGATCGTGAGGACGACCGGGATGAAGTAACTCACCGCCGTGTCGGCGATCCGCTGGACCGGCGGCTTTGATCCCTGGGCATCCTTCACCAGCCTGATGATCTGCGAGAGCGCCGTATAGCGGCCGATTCGTGTCGCCTGCACTCTGAGAACTCCGCTCGTGTTCAGCGTTCCGCCGACGGCCTCGTCTCCGGGCTGTTTGTAGACGGGGATCGACTCGCCCGTGATCATCGACTCGTCGACTGCGCTCTCGCCACCCACGACCGCTCCGTCGACCGGCACCTTCTCGCCGGGCCTGACCAGCAGGACGTCGCCGACCTCTACGTCGTCTATCGCCACCTCCTCCTCGCGTCCGTCCCGGATCACCGTTGCGGTTTTCGGCTGCAGGCCGACCAGTTTTTTAATTGCATCCGAGGTTCTGCCTTTCGCCCGCGCTTCCAGGTAGCGGCCGAGGGTGAGGAACGAGGCGAGCATCACCGCAGTGTCGTAGAAGTTGAACGCCGGCGTCAGGACGAGACCGAAGGTGCCGAGGATGCTTGCGCCGTACGCGACGCCGATACCCATCGAGTACATCACATCCATATTCAGCGTCCGGTGAGAGAGCGCCCCGAGGGCTGCGTGGAAGATTGGGTAACTGACGTAGACGAAGACCGGAGCGGTGATGACGAGCATGATGAGGTTTATCGAGACCGGGAGATCGACCAGCGCCGGAAGCCCGAGGAGCATCACGAAGAAAAGGGGAATGCTCACGGCAAAACCGATGGAGAACCGGAGCAGTTTGTCGTGGAGATCCTTCTCCCGCGCACGCTCTTCCGCATCTTCAGCAACCTCCCCCTCGATGCCGAGGTACTGGTAGCCTGCATCCTCGATCGCCGCCTTCATATCGGCGACGGAGACGGTGGCGGGGGTATAGGTGATATGGGCGTTCTCCGTTGCGAGGTTCACCCGAACATCGAGGACACCGTCGAGATCGCGTAAGGAGGCTTCGATCACCTGCACACAGCTCGCACAGACCATGCCGCCGATCTTCAGCGTGATCCTGCTCGTGATGACCCCGTATCCGGCCTCGCCCACCGTCCGTTCGATCTCGGTGAGGTTCGTCTTCTCTGGATTATATTCGACGGTTGCGGTCTCCTCCGCAAAGTTTACCCGGGCATCGTAGACATCATCGCGATCCCGGAGCGCTTTCTCGACGTTAAGAGCGCAGGATGCACAATGCATTCCGGATATCTTGAGATCCGCTCGCTTTCGCTCCTCCGGCATATGTATCCTCCTTGTCCTCCGTTCCCATAAAGGTGCACCCCCCACGCCGCCGCTGTACGTTCTGCCGCGGGTTCCTCTCTTCTATGGGGGGTGGGGGCGATACTATTCTGCCATTTTTATAGAAAATATTATTATATTGTTCGCCTGCAATGGGAGACCGTTGCGGAGGCGATACTGATGCAGAGGCGAGATGTGGTTACGGAGGAAGCGCAGGAGAGGAGGCGGTATAACGTCGATCTGCTGCGATCGGAGGGTAATGTGGACGGCTTGATCGAGGCGCTGGAGAGTCCCGATGCGCTGACCCGCCAGCGTGCCGCCCTGGCGCTCGGCACCATAGGAGACCCGGCGGCGGTCGACCCCCTCATCGGGGCACTCGGCGATCCGGTGGTGGGTGTGCGGGAGGCTGCCGCCGATTCACTCGCGATGCTGGGGAGTCCGGCGGTCGACCCGCTGATACGGGTGCTCGAAGAACCCGGGTGGAGCGAGAGGTATGAGCGCCGCGGCGAAGTCCGGGAGGGTATGGCGCAGCACGATATCTTCGGCGGCCCTGCGGACGTAGAGCCTGAAGATAGGGAATCGCTCCGCCGTGAAAACCTTCCCCAGCATGATATGTATGCTGGGCCCGGGGATATCGGACCGAAGAAGGGCCTCCGGAAGGGGGACATGACCCAGCAGGATCTCCTCGGCGGGCCTGCGGATGTAGAGCGGAAGGCGAAGGCGGAGTTCCGTGAAGAGCCGCTCCCGCAGCACCAGATGTTCGGCGGACCTGCCGATGTCGGCAGCAGGAAGGGTCTCCGGCACGGTGATCTGGCGCAGCACGATATTCTCGGCGGCCCTGAGGATGTGCGGGGGCATGAGGCGCTTCATGCGCGGGAGACTATCCCGGGCGTCGGGCCTGCCAGCACCTGGGGGGTTCAGATCCGGCGGGTCTATGCGGCGGCAATCCTCGGGGAGATCGGAGATGAACGGGCGGTAGAACCCCTCGTTCGCGCTCTTCGGGATGAGAACGACGATGTGCGGTGCCAGGCGTCCGGAGCGCTCTCGAAGATGACGGGGAGCCTTGCGGTTCCGCCGCTCTCGGATCTGCTCCGTGACCCCGACCCCGATACCCGGATCGTCGCCGCCGGCGTCCTCGGGGATATCAGGGATCCCGCTGCCGTCGATCCGCTCATAAGGGCGCTTCATGACGAGAACGACGACGTCAGAGGTGCGGCGGGTGGAGCCCTCGTGCAGATCGGCTCTCCGGCCGTGGAACCCTTAATCAACGCCATGGGGGACGAGAACAAATGGGTGCGCCTGTACGCGGCAGGAGCGCTCGGGTTCATCGGGGATACCCGTGGACACGATGCTCTCCGGCAGCTGACACAGGATGCTGACCCTGATGTCAGGAGCGTTGCGGAGGATGCCATTAGCAGGATGCAGGCGCGGTCGGGCACCATGCAGGCACCGCCGCCACCACCCACATCCCGCTGATTCCGGCAATAATTCTTCTTTTTTCCATTACTGGCGACGGATCCGGACTGATTCTGCGTGAGCGGCGAGCCCCTCGGCGTCGGCGATCGTCTCGACGAGATCCCCTATCGCCTCGAGCCCTTCACGCGAGATGACCTGCACCGACGAGGTCGTGCAGAAGTGGCGGACGTCGAGTCCCGAGTACTGACGGGCGTATCCGGCAGTCGGAAGAACGTGGTTTGTCCCCGAGGCGTAGTCGCCGCAGGCGACCGCTGCGTAGGGGCCGACGAAGATGGAACCTGCGTGCCGCACACGGGAGAGGACGGCGAGCGGGTCTGCCACCTGGATGGAGAGGTGTTCGGGCGCGATGCCGCTTGCAGCCTCGATCGCCTCGTCGAGGTCGCTGACGACGACGAACCCGGAGTTTTCGAGCGCTCTGGCAATGATCTCTTTACGCTCCGCTGCTCCCGCCATCCGCTCGACGGCGTGCCCGACGGCCTTGGCAACGCCGGCGTCGGTGGTGATGAGGACGCAGGCCGCCCGGGGGTCGTGCTCCGCCTGTGCCAGGATGTCGGCGGCGATGAACTCGGGGTTCGCCGTGCCGTCGGCGACGATCGCGATCTCGCTTGGACCTGCCGGGAAGTCGATCTCGGCCTCTTCGCGGAGGAGCATCTTCGCTGCGGTCACGTAGACGTTTCCGGGCCCGACGATCTTCTCGACCTTCGGGATGGTCTCGGTGCCGAGCGCCATCGCCGCGATCGCCTGTGCCCCGCCGACGCGGTAGATCTCCTCGACTCCGGCGATATCGAGCGCCACCAGGGTAATGGGGTTCGTCGGCGGTGGCGTGCAGCAGCAGATCTCGGATACGCCCGCAACCCGGGCGGGGACGGTGCACATCAGGGCGGTCGAGGGGTATGCGGCTCTCCCTCCCGGAACGTAGGCGCCGATCCGCCGGAGCGGCGAGACCTTCTGGCCGAGGATGATCCCGGGTTCGACCTCCCGGAGCCAGAGATCCTCCGGGCGCTGCATCTCGTGAAACTCCGTTATCCGTGCTTCCGCCTCGATCAGGCTCTCGACGAGCTGCGTGTCGACCTGTTCGTAGGCCTCCTCACGCTCTTCGTCGGTGACCGCGATCTCGGCAAGGTCGATGCCGTCGAACTTCTTCGTAAGGTCGTAGAGTGCCGCGTCTCCCTCCGCCCGTACTCTCCCGATGATCTCGGAGGCCGATCCCTTCGCCGCGTCGAGGCTCGAGCGCCGCCCGGCAATCCACGTATCGATATCCAGCGCCTTCCACATGGGAGAGATGGTTGTCAGGCCCTGATTATTACGGTTTCGATAGAGCGGCGTGCCGGGCACGACGGAACGGGAACGGCGGGATGGGGTGTGGAGCCGGGGCAGTTATCCGTTGTGCGAACTGTAGAAGAGACTCCTGGAGAATAGCGTGGAATACCGGTTTGTTAACCCGGTTATATCTACTCCATATTTATTTAACTTGTTTTATAATAATATTAATATACTATTGGTGGGGTAGTGGCAGACCCTATGACTCCGAAATCATGGATGCCCCGTGTGGGTATCGTGGCATTGCTGGTGCTGATCTGTTGCACGGCGTGGGCCTGCGCCCAGCCGGTCGGCACCGAACAGACATCCGAACCGGCGAATCCGGATGTCCTGCGAATTGCAACGACGACGAGCCTCTACGACACCGGGCTGCTCGACGAGCTCGAAGCTATGTACGAGAACATGAGCGGCGTCGACGTGCAGATCACCTCGACCGGCACCGGGCAGGCACTCGAACTTGGAGAGCGCTGCGATGTGGACGTCGTCCTCGTGCATGCACCATCGCTTGAACAGCAGTTCATCGATGAGGGCTACGGCGTCAACCAGCGCTGTTTTGCCTACAATAACTTCATCATCGTCGGGCCGCCGGACGATCCGGCAGGCATCATGAACATGACTCCCACCGAAGCGTTCCAGGCGATCTACCAGGCCGGCACGGGTGGGACCGAGGGCGTGCAGTTCGTGTCCCGTGGTGATGAATCCGGAACAAACACCCGGGAGATACAGATCTGGGAAGCCGCCGGATACAACTACACCGATGATATCCGGGACTCCGGCAATTGGTACCTTGAATCCGGAAGCGGGATGGGCGAGACGCTGACGCTCACCAACGAGAGAGGTGCCTACACACTCTCCGACATCGGAACGTTCCTCTCATTCCAGCAGGACCTCGATCTTGAGCAGCTCGTTACCGAAGGAGACGATCTCCTGAACCGCTACAGCGTCATGCAGGTGAACCCGGATACCTGCCCGAGCGTGAACTACCCCGAGGCGGTGAACTTCACGAACTGGCTCATCTCGAACGACACCAAACAGTTCATCGGTGAGTATGGCATGGAGGAGTTCGGTCAGCCGCTCTTCACGCCTCTGTATCCGCCGGAGTGCACAGAGCCGCCCTTCAACTGCACCTGTGCCGAGAATGTGACTGTATAAACGCTGTCCCCCTGTCAATGAATGCGGACCGATCCCGCCACCCGTGCCGCAAGGTGCGGGCGGCGGGTGTCGCCGCCCGTGGCCGTGACTCCATCTCCTTTGTCCGGAACGTAGCCGGTGCACGCTGTTTACGGCCTTCGCATCCCCTGGGAAGGTGGAATCTATGATCTCCGCAGGTACTGTCGTGAGCAGATCAGTAAGCTTCCTGCCGGCATAAAGGGGCAAGGAGATTATCTTAACCCTGACTAAAACTCTGCGGAAAGTTATATATACTGGGTCAATCTTCCCTGACAACTGCTATGAGGCCGAAACTGACGCTACTTATGGCCGGTATTGCCGTACTTGCTGTCATCGCTGCCATGTCTGCAGGATGCACCGGGACGGCGCCGGGAAACGAAACGCCGAACGCGACGACGAATGCGACACCTACCGGGACGGCAGGGGCCGCCGGCGGTGACATGACCCTCCGTATTGCCACGACGACGAGCCTTGAGAACACCGGGCTTCTCGCCGCACTTGAAGAGCAGTATGAGAACCTGACCGGTGTCGACCTGCAGATCACCGCACAGGGCACCGGGCAGGCGCTCGAACTCGGAGAGCGCTGTGATGTGGACGTCGTCCTCGTGCATGCCCCGCCGCTCGAAGAGGAGTTCATCGACGGAGGCTACGGTATCGATCACCGCTGTTTCGCCTATAATTTCTTCATCATTGTCGGGCCCGAGGATGATCCCGCCGGAATCCGGGGGGCACAGCCTGAAGAGGCCTTCCAGACGCTGTATCAACTCGGGACGAACAACACCGAAGGTGTAGCGTTCGTATCCCGTGGTGACAACTCCGGGACACACTCCCAGGAGAAGGCGATCTGGGAGGCTGCTGGATACAACTACACCGAGGATATCCAGAACTCCGGCACTTGGTACATCGAGGCCGGCAGGAGCATGGGCGAGACGCTGACGCTTGCCAACGAGGAGCAGGGTTACGTCCTGACCGACGAGGGGACGTATCTTTCGTTCCGGCAGAACCTCGATCTGGTGCCGATCGTCGAGCAGGGCGATGAGCTGCTGAACCGCTACAGTGTCATGGCAGTGAACCCGGATACCTGCCCGAGCGTGAACTATGCTGAGGCGGTGAACTTCATCAACTGGCTCACATCCGACGAGACGAAGCAGTTCATCGGTGAGTTCGGTGTCGAAGAGTTCGGTCAACCGCTCTTCACGCCGCTGTATGCACCGCAGTGCACGGAGCCGCCCTTCAACTGCACCTGTGCCGAAAACGTAACTGCGTAACAGCAGAAGGGGAGACCTCGGGGGCATAATGGCTGAGAGAGAAAATGCTTGCCGTACCGGTGAACCCTCATGGTAGATGGGATCACCGAGAGCACTATCGTGCAGGGATTCATCCAGGCGATCGAACTCATCGTATCGGGCAACCCCGAAGTGGTGGAGATCACGGTGCGGTCGCTCTATATCTCCCTCTCTGCAACCTTTTTCGCCGCCATAGTAGCGCTGCCGCTCGGGGCGCTCATCTACTTCAAGGAGTTCCGGGGCAAGCAGGCACTCGTCAACATTCTGCAGACACTCTTTGCGATGCCCACGGTTATTATCGGACTTTTCGTCTTTCTGATGCTCTCACGCTCGGGGCCGTTCGGATTTCTCAATCTTCTCTTCACTCCGGGAGGTATGATCGTTGCACAGACGATCCTGATCATCCCGCTCATCATGGGGCTTACCGTCTCGGCGCTCTCCAGCATCGACCGGGAGATGCGCTATACCATCATCTCGCTCGGCGCAAGCTCGCTCCAGTCGGTTCTGACGGTTCTCAAGGAGGCGCGGTTTGCCATCATCTCGGTCGTCCTCCTCGGGTTCGGGCGCGCTATCGCTGAGGTGGGGACGGTGATGATCGTCGGCGGCAACATCCGGGGGTTCACCCGCGTCCTGACGACGGCGATCGCCCTGAACACCTCGATGGGGAACTTCCCTTTCTCGATTGCGCTCGGGATCATCCTGCTTGTCGTAGCGCTCGGGGTGAACATCGTGCTGAGCGTGGTGCAGCGGAGGTGACGCCTGTGATAATCGAAGCACGTGATATTACAAAATCCTACGGCGACCAGCGCGTCTTAAACAACGTCAATCTCACCGTCAATGAGGGCGAGGTGCTCGGCATCATCGGCCCGAGCGGTTCCGGGAAGAGCACGTTTCTGCGTATCCTCGACCTGATAGAGGCACCGAACTCGGGGGAATTGCTGCTCTTCGGTGAAGACGTCCTTGCGAGGCGGAACCGGTGGATCGAACTCCGGCGCCGGATGGGGATGCTCTTCCAGAAACCGATCGTCTTCAACGCCAGTGTCTACGACAACGTCGCCATGGGCATGCGCTACCGCAGCGAGAGCAAGGCAGAGATCGACCGGAGGGTGAAGGAGACGCTGGAAGCTGTCGGCCTTTCCCGGTACATCAAAAGTTCCGCCCGTGACCTCTCCGGCGGCGAGCAGCAGCGGGTGGCCTTATCACGGGTGATCGTCACCGAACCGGAGATCCTCTTCCTCGACGAACCGACGGCAAACCTCGACCCGACCTCCACGGCCACCATCGAGGAGATGGTGCTCCGGCTGAACCGGGAGGTCGGAACCACAGTCGTCATAAACACCCATGATATGCTCCAGGGTCAGCGGCTCTCGCAGCGGGTCGGGGTGATGATCGCGGGCAGGATCATGCAGGTTGGAAGGCCGAAAGAGATCTTCAACAATCCAGAGAACCTCCAGATCGCGCGTTTCGTGGGCGTCGACAACATCCTCTCCGGCAGGATTGTCCCGGGCGGTCAGGGCGATCTTACGGTGGTCGAGGTGCAGGGCAACCGGCTTGAGGTTGCCGAGCAGCCACCGGTCGGGAAGGGTGCCGGGGTGCGGGTCGTCTTCCGGGGAGAGGATGTCACGATAGGGGTCGGGAAACCAGCCACGACAAGTGCCAGAAACGTCTTTTCCGGCGCCATTACGGGTATCGAATCGACCGCGCCGTTCGTCGGCGTGACGGTTGACTGCGGATTTTCGGTCACAGCGCTCGTGACCGCCCGATCTGCGGATTCTATGGACCTCGAGGCAGGAAAGGAGGTCTGGGTCTCCTTCAAGGCCAGTGCCATGCACCTCATCGCGGAGGAGCCGGGTACCGGTGATGAGGGAAAAGTATCATGACGATACATGTAGATCTATCACCTGGAGCATGGTTATGAGTCCAAGACGAGAGATGGAGTCGAAGCTGAAAGGAGAATCGCTGGTGAGGCACGGGTTGATGCGGCGGTATGAGGGGCGGCCGCAGCTCCGGATAGCTCCCGAGCTCAACGTCGTCAAGATCGGCGGGCATGGCATCATCGACTACGGCGCAGATGTGGTACGGCCGCTTGCCGACGAGATCGGGGAGCTCTCGAAGACATACAAGATGCTCATCGTCACGGGCGGCGGCGTGCGGGTGCGGCATATCCTCGATCTCGGTCTTGACCTCGGGATGCCGACGGGTGTCCTTGCGGAGCTGACCAGCAAGATCAGCGAGCAGAACGCGATCATGATGGCGGTGCTGCTCTCGCAGTACGGCGGCATGCGGATTCACACCGCCGATCTTTTGGATATTCCGATGCTGCTACGGATGGGGATGCTGCCGGTGACCCACGGGACGCCGCCCTACGGGCTCTACGAGTACCCCCCCGATATCGGGATGATCCCGCCGCACCGCACCGATACCGGAGCGCTCCTCGCGGCAGAGGTGGTCGGGGCGAAACGCTGCATCCTCGTCAAGAACGTCGACGGCCTCTACACGGAGAATCCCTTTGTCAACTCCGATGCGGAGCTTATCAGGGATATCCCGGCGCGGGAACTTCTCGATATGCAGATGGAGGATCTCGTCCTCGAGGAGAAGGTCGTCGAGCTGCTGCTCCATACCAGGAACGTGAAGCAAGTGCAGATCATCAACGGGCACAAGCCCGGCCTGCTGACGGCAGCGCTCCATGGGGAGAATGTCGGGACGATCATCCGGGCGTAACGCTCCGGAGAGTGGCGGTAGGTTGGACTCTCCCCCCCCTCTTGTAGGTAATCTTTACTCGTTACTACCTGCCTAAAAGTATATTTCGGTAAAATAACCTCATTAACTCAGGGCGAATATAGAAGCTATATATTAATGCCCGTTCATGATTTTCTCATGAAAAATATGCGCATATGTGCAATTCTTCTCCTATGCTTCTGCGCTGCTGTCATGATCTGCGGTTGCACCGGGACATCATCCGAACAGACCTCCCCCGAACAGGGAGCAACCACCGCTACAGCGACTCCTGCAGAGAAGATCCAGGTCAAGGTCTTCCATGCCGGGAGCCTCACCGGGCCGTTTGAGAAACTGAAAGCAGCATTCGAAGCGGAGTTCCCGAACACCGAAGTGCTCCTCGAACCTGCAGGAAGCGTCGACACCATCAAGAAGGTGACGGAGAACGGCAAGCCCGCCGATGTCGTTGCATCCGCCGATTACGCACTCATCCCGAAGATGATGGTGCCCGATCACGCCGACTGGTATCTCACCTTCGCCAAGAACACGATGGTGCTCACCTACACGAACGACAGCAAGTATGCGGATGAGATCACCGCAGAGAACTGGTATGACGTCCTTGACCGCGAGGGTGTCAGGTGGGCGTTCTCCGACCCGAACTCCGATCCCTGCGGCTACCGCACGCCGATGGTGATCCAGCTCGCCGAGGCTCACTACAACAACGACCAGATCTTTGAGACTCTCCTTGGTGAGCACAGCGATATCACCGTCACCGAAGAGAACGGCACCTACACCATCCACGCTACCGAACCGAACCCCGACAGTACGACCCTGACCATCCGGCCGAAGAGCGTCGAGCTCGTGCAGATGGTGCAGTCCGGCGGCCTCGACTACGCCTGGGAGTACCGGAGCGTTGCGGTGCAGAACGACCTCGAGTTCATCGAGCTTCCGGCAGCAATCGATCTCTCTGACATCGAGTATGCCGACACGTATGCAACCGTTCAGATCGAGTGCAAGAAAGGCGACGGGACGACCATCTATGTGGGCGCTCCCATCGTCTACGGTGTGACCGTCCCCGAGATCGCCGAGCACCCCGAGATGGGTGTTGCGTTTGTCAAGATGCTGATTGGCCCCACCGGACAGGCGATCCTGACCGAAGACGGACAGCCCCCGATCGTTCCGGCCGGCGGCTATGGCAGCATACCTGCGGAGCTCACCTCCCTGGTTGCCATGAAGGCCTAAAATCCCCCCTTTTTATCACCACAGAGGACGTTTTTACTGATGAAGATGGCAACACTCCTGAAAGACCTCTTTTCACCCGGCGAGAGCCTGTCTGCCGTATGGCCCCAACGCAGGATCGACTGGTGCATCCTCGGGTTCTGTCTCCTCGGGTCGGTTATCGTCGGCATCACGGTGCTTGCGCTTGCAAATATCTCGATCACTGAACTTGCCGACCCGGGGCACCTCTTTGAGGTGGCGACGAGTTCTGCGGTGGTCGGTTCGCTCCTCCTGACCTTCGGTGCCGGTTTCAATGCCGTGCTGCTGCTCATCCTCTTCGGCACGCCGCTCGCCTACGTGCTCGCGCGGTCGCAGCCTTCGCGCACAAAAGAGATGGTGGAGAGCATTGTCGATATCCCGCTCATCCTTCCCCACACCGTCGCAGGTCTCCTCGTCTACCTCCTCTTCATGCGAAGAGGATGGCTTGGAGCACCGCTCTCGGAGGTCGGGATCGCCTTTGAGGACGCCTACCCCGGGACGGTCGTTGCGATGCTCTTTGTGGCATCCCCGTTCTACATCAACACGATGCGGGAGGGATTTTTGAAAGTGCCGGTGCACCTCGAGAACGTTGCCCGGACACTCGGGGCGACGAGATTCCAGACCTTCTCTCAGGTGACACTGCCCTTAAGTTTCCGGCATATGTACAACGGTGCGCTCCTTGCCTGGGGGCGGGCTATCGGCGAGTTTGCGGGTGTCATCATGATCGCCTACTATCCCTTCATCGTCTCGACGCTGATCTACTACGCATTCACGACGGACGGCATCAGGACGAGCAGGAGCATCGCGTTCACCGTCATCATCGTCAGCTTTGTTGTTTTCCTGCTGCTGCGGCGCCTGACGCGCTACGTGGGGAGGTACGATGATCGAGTTTGACCGAGTATCGCTGACGCTCGGGCAGTTCGCTCTGAAAGATATCAGCCTGACGATCAACGAGGGGGATTACTACTTCATCGTCGGGCCTTCCGGGGCAGGAAAGACAGTGATGCTCGAGGCGATCGCCGGGCTCCACCTGCCGGGGCAGGGGCGCGTGCTCCTCCGGGGTGAGGATATCACCGCTACGCCGCCGGAAAAGCGGCGCATCGGGCTTGTATATCAGGATTACTCGCTCTTCCCGCACATGACCGTCACCGGCAACATCGCTTTCGGACTGCGTCTTCAGGGGTATTCGAAGGAGGAGATCTCCCGTGAGGTGGACGACCTTCTGCAGCGGTTCGGCATCGAACATCTGGCGGATCGCTACCCGCTGACACTCTCCGGCGGCGAGCAGCAGCGGGTAGCGCTTGCCCGCTCCATTGCGGTGAAGCCTGATATTCTGCTGCTCGACGAACCGCTCTCGGCGCTCGATCCGGTCACGCGGGAGAAGTTCATGCAGGACCTTGCGGCTCTTCACCGCGAGCAGCACCTGACGATCGTCCAGGTGAGCCATGAGCGGAGCGAAGCGCGGCGCCTCGGCACCCGGATGGCGGTCATCATCGACGGCAGGCTCGCCGCCGAGGATCGGGTCAGCGCGGTGCTGAACACTCCCGATCGCCCGGACGTCGCCAGGTTCGTCGGAATAGAGAACGTCCTCGAGGGCAGTGTGGTTGAGAGCACCGGCGGCCTTGCCGTTATCGATGTATCGGGCATCCGGTTTGAAGCGGTGACGGATGCCCGACCCGGGACCTGCGTCTGCCTCTGCGTCAGAGGTCAGGACATCGGCATCGCGCTTTCAGGCAGCCACGCATCAAGCGCCCGGAATGTCTTCTCCGGAACGGTGACCGGACTTGTCGGCAACGGGCCGCTCGTCGATGTCAGGGTTGATTGCGGTGTGGCAGTGACTGCTCTCCTGACCGAGAAGTCGGTCGACGACCTCGGATTAAAACCCGGATCTGCGGTTGTTGTGCTCATCAAGGCAAGCGCTATCCATGTGATCGCCAGAGACTCCGACCTGAAGGTCTGATCATTCAGAGACGGTGCTGTCTTCGCCTTCGATATCCGGGCTGTGCAGCTCTACGGGCGAAAGCCTGCCGCGCATGGTCTGATCCGGGCTTATCTCCATTCTCTTGAGGAGTTCGGTGAACATCCCCTCACCCAGGATCTCCTCCGCTGCATCGGTGTATCCCTCTTCAATCATCCGGAGTATGCGGGAGGTGCCTTTCGGCGTGGTGGAGATCCCGATCCGTTCCATTCTGCGGATAAGTCCGTCCTGCTCCATCCCATCGAAGGTCGGGAGGACATAGTAGTGCGGAACCTGGAGGAATTCGGCGAGCTTCCGGGTCGTGGGGAGGCGCATCGAGACGCCGCCCGGTGCTATACTGATGGTCACGCGGCGATCCACGAAGAGGAGGATTTGTACTGCTGCATCGAAGAGCTCGTTCTGGTCGGGCATGGTCTTGCTCACAAAAAGGTGTAGATTTTTGTACGGTGGGAGGGGGTTACACTGCTGCTGCCGCTCTCATCTCGCCCCGCTCTTCCTCGGGCATCTCTTCGAGGTAGACGACCTCCGCGCCGACATCTTTTGCGATCTGCTCGAGTTCGGTCTTCCTGAAGTGCACGCTCTCAATTTTGAAATGCATTTCATCGCCTTTTTCGCCGGTGACGGCAACGACGCGGAACCGCGGCTGCTTTACACCGGTTCCAACCTTCTGGCGCTCACGTACGTAGATCTTCATGGTCTTTTCACCTCTGAAACAGTTGGTATACCACCTGGTATAAGTTCTGGCTATTTAATACTTTCCCAGGATCCTGCCTGTGCCCGCTGATCTCAACTCCTTATATCTGTGGCTGTAATGCAGAAATACGGTGAATTTGCAGTAATTTCAAGCACCGGGGGATTGCCTGCGCTTCATTTAGTTAATCGGGTTACATTAACTCAGGAAGGCTTCTTCACGTAAAAGAGCTGATGATAGAGGAAGACAGAGGGTATCCTCCGGAGCAGAGACCATGACCGTATACCTCGGCATCGACGACACCGACACCCCCGAATCCCGTGGAACCGGGCGGCTTGCCCGTATGATTGCGACAGAACTCTCCGGGATCTGCCGGATCTCCGGCGTGACCCGGCATCAGCTCTACGTCCACGACGACATTCCGTATACGTCGCACAATAGCTGCGCCGTCCTCCATATCGAGGAGGTAGAGAACGGATCCGTCCGGGAGATCTTCACCGCTGCCCGCGAGCTGATCCTCGCAGACTTTATTGAAGGGAGCGACCCCGGTATCTGCATCGCTCCGGAGAACCAGGTACCCGACCATCTGCTCTCGTTTGGGCTGCGGGCAAAGAGCAGCGTGGTGACACAGGACGAGGCGCGCCACCTCGCCCGGCAGGCAGGCATTACGCTTGAAGGGCTCGGCGGCACGAACGGCGGCATCATCGGAGCTCTCGCCGGGGTCGGTCTCGCCGCCTCCCGGAACGATGGGAGGTTCGTTGTCCGCGGATGCACGCGAGACCTCAAAGGCTGCCAGACCGTTGCGACGCTCCTTGGCGGCGGCGTCGACAGCGTCATGACCGCCGATGGGATACACGTCACCGAGGGTGTCGTCGAGATCCGCAAGTTCCCAAAACCGGCCCTCCGGCAGGGGCGGGCGGTGCTCTTCGTCGAGGATGCCGGCGGCGTCTACCGCGATCTTGTGGTCGGGTAGCCGACTCACCTCTTCACCCTGAATCCAGAACAGTTCTGCCTTCTTTTTTGATTGTAAATGAGGTTTCGGGAGTCGGATTCCGGCCTCATCCGAGCGGCTGCGGCCACCCGTCCCTGCCTTTCTCGAAGGCCTCCAGCATGAAGGCAACGAACGAGGCGGCCTTCTCCGGATGCTCCGCCGTCGCCGGGACGGTCAGGGCATAGACGATGGGCGCTCCCGTTCTGAGGCTCCCGATGGAGCCGAACCGCTGAAATCCGAGCTGCACCGTCACGTTCCGGTAGGTATCCGTATAGGCGGCGCTCGAGAGATCGATCTCCGGCGGGAGGTTGATCGAGGAAAGGCCGTGGGCGTCGGCCACGCTCCGGTACTCGAAGGCGTAATCGATACCGCCAGCGTCGAGGAGCGAGAGGAGGTAGATGGATCCGTCCCGGATCTGCACCTTCCCGTCCGATGGCCGCAGCACCTCGGGGAGCGTGATCGCGACAGTTCCGCCCGACCGGTTCACGGCCGGCCGGGGATCGAGGTGATCGCCGATGATTGCGTCAAAGAGCGCCCTGTTCCCGTAATGTTCTTCGGCGAGTGCCGTCACCATCAGCGCCCGGTAGCCGCACGCGTCGAGCATCGGATTGGAAAATCCCACCCTGACATCCGGCCGGGCGAGAATGGTATACCAGTTCTCGCGTGTGATCTCATCGGCATACAGGCTCTTTTCGGTGTAGGCGATCACCATCTCATTCGTTGCGAACGGCGTGCAGGTATCGGTATAATTACCGCTCCCGTCTTCCATCGGGCGGAACATCATATCCGGTATCAGCGATGCATCCGCCACCGCCACGACGTCGACAGCCCGGTGCAGATCGGTGACCTGCCTGACCGCCTGGATGCTCCCGTGTCCCTCGACCCGAACGTCGACGCCGGGATGCAGGTCTTCGTAAGCCGCCTCGATCTCCTCCAGGGGGCCGAGCAGGCTGCCTGCCGGTACGACGCGGAGTTCCGTGACCCTCTCCTCTCCCATGCAGCCTGCCGTCAGAACCAGCAGGACGGCACAGAGCATGAGCAGCACTGTCTTCATCCGCTACCGCCGGTGCACCTCGACCCGGTCGACCCACTTCACCCATGAACTCCCCTCGGTGATGACGTCGGGGCTCTCGGTGATGATGACGATCCGTAAGGGTCCGCCCTCCTCGTAGGTGAGCGGTCTGCCATCCTGCTCGTAGGCCAGAATAACCCTGAGAGGCGGCGCCGGGATCTCGCGGAGGTTCTCATCGAAGGTAAAGAACCCTTTTCCTCGCACCTGATCGGTATCAAAGACCCAGAGATACCCGTCTTCGGCGGAGACATAGACGAGGTCATTCTCGTCCACCCCGCCCGCCATCAGAGCGAGATCGGCGACGAGCACCCCCCGGTACCGGTTCGGCCCGAAGGTGATCCCGACGGTGGAGACTGCATACCCGTATCCCTCTTCGGCGGGCAGTGCCCGGAGCTCGGCGAGCGTGAGCACCTCTTCGGTATCGCCGGCAACCGTGAGGTTCCAGGCTATCTGCTCCCCGGTTCCGCTTTCGCTTGCTCCCATGCACCCGCAGATGCAGACGGCGGCGGCGAGCAGGAGGATAGATACAATGCGCAGCACCTGCCGTCACCTCCTGCCGAGGAAGAGACCCGCTGCGCCGATCGCCAGGAGTGCCGGCAGCAGCGAGAGGGGTGTCTCGACGTTCCCGGCAGTGGTCGCATCGGCAGAGGCTGTGGTGCCCTGGAGCGACTTGACGAGCGCACTTCGCTCACCCTGGTAGCCGCCCTCGTAGACCCTGACCTCGTCCACCCACTTCACCGACAGGCCGCTCGTGGAGGGGAGCAGGTCATAGAAGTGCTGCGCGGCCTCCGGCAGCGTCTCGTACATATCCTGGTTGCCGTAGACGTGCAGGCCTTCCGCATTCGTCGAGTTGTCGGCGAAGAACGTAAGCCGCATGCCGTTGTAGAACTCCGGGACGTAGCCGGTGCCCTGGCGCTCGCCCGCTCCCGTCTCGTCGCCGTTGTACCAGGTGATCCCGATCGGCCCCTGCCGGGGATCGGGCTCATAGACGTTTTCGTAGACGAACTCGACGTGGTAGCCGTCGGCGGCCTTCACCATCACTTCGTCGCCGGGCTCTGCGCCGCCGACCAGTTCGGCGAGATCGCGGATGTCGGTGCCCTTCACGGCACCCCGATCCTTAAAATTCGCCGTCTCGTTCGGATCCCACTTATCCCCTTCGAAGATGGGCCCCTGGTGGTAGTAGTGGGTCACGCCGTCCCCGAGCACCGGGAGGTTCTTCTCCATCCAGCGGTAGTCCACTGTCGTTTCGTTCAGGATCGTCGTTCCGTCGCCCGCAATCTTCACCACGTGAAGTTCGGTAGTGGGCGCTGCCGCCGCCGCACCCGCCGCTGCCAGCAGGAGCAGGGCGACCGCGAGCAGTCGTGTCGGTAGTGATGCCATAATTGTGTCAGTCTCCAGTATCTGTTCGTCTTTACTTTGTTACGCCTCTTCGAGCGCCACAGTGCACCCGGCCGTCGCCCCCGGCGTCACGACGACATTTTCGATAGTCCTGCTCTCCGTCTCGCCGACGACCTTCACCGCGTACGTGCCAATCCGCATCCCCGGAAAGGTGTGCGGGGTCGTCTCCCCGGTATAGCGGCCGTAGAGGTAGATCTTCGCCCCCGGTGGGGTACTGTTCACGCTGAGCGAGCCGCAAGGGTATTCGGTCAGGCTCGATCGGATCGTCCCTGCCGCTCCTGCCGGGGCACCCTGCGGGATCGTGATCCCGCCTTCTGCCGGGAGGTATCCGGGCAGCGAGAGGGTGATTGTGTGCCTCCCTGAAGATAGGTCGCGGGCGACGGCGGGCGTCCGGAGGCCGGTGGGGTATCCGTCGACAAAGATTAGCGCTCCCGGCGGGTTGGAGACGACCGTGACGGCGTACGTCTCCTCCGCCCCGGGCATTGCGGCGAACCGCCCCCCGTCCGAGATGGTGTCGGGCAGCGTGATCGAGCGGTAGGTCGTATTCTCGCGGATGGTGATCCAGGCTCCACCGCCGTCGATATCGACCGTCGCCGGCAGGGTATACGCCGGGTACGCTCCGTTGACGGTGAACGCCGCCCCGGCAAGGTCGGAGCTTTCGACGGTGATCGTCCGGAGGTGCCGGTTCTGGATACCGTCGATACGGACGGGGGTGACGGCGTCGGGATAGACCCACACCCGGTGCGTCCCGTAGTCGACGCCGGTATCTGCGGCATCGATGCTGCTCGCGGATTCGTACTCGAGGGCGATGGTGTGGAGCCCTTCGCGGAGCCCGTATACCACGAATGGGGTGTTCCGATCGATCCGCGTGTTGTCGACGGTGATCGCCGCACCCTGCGGGAAGGAGTCGATGAAGAGTCCGCCGGAGCGGTTCGCACGAACCGGTTCGGGCGTCACGGCCGGTGCTGCTGCCGGGGTCTCCGGCAGTCTGCTCTTCACGGCAGGTTCCGGCAGGTCTTCGGGCGTCCCGGCCGGAGGTTCGGTTTCATCCGTCCCTCCGGTGATGAGTGAAGCGATGAATCGGAAGAGCGCGAAGAGCGGATCGAAAAGCCCTGGCGAGGCCGGGGCCGGCGTCGCGGTCGGTGTGGGAGAGGTCGTCGCCGTGGCCGCAGGCGCCGTCGCGGTAGCCGGGACGGTTACGGTGAGCGATGTCGTCGGCAGGGGTTTTGACCCGTTCTGCGACATGAGGACCAGATCGACGGGGGTCGTCTCATCCGCCTCGATGGTAACTGTCGTGGTGCCGTTCTCATACCCGTCCCTGACGAGGGTGATGGTGTGCTCCCCGACCGAAACCCCCTTGAGGGTCGTATCGGTCACGTTCCCGGTCTCGTTCCCGTCGAGGATGATCCCCGCTCCCGTGGGCAGGGAGGAGACGGCGATGCTCCCCTGTAGCGGGAGAAGGGCGAAGGTAATCTGCCCGGTCTCAAGCGCTTTTACCGTGACCCACTGTTCCGGATCTGCAGCGTAGCCATCCTTCTCCACCCAGATGGAGTGCGATCCGACCGCAAGGTCGCGGATCGTGCAGGGGGTAAGAAGGCCGGTGTTCTCGTCGTCGAGATAGACGAGCGCCCCCGCAGGGTTTGACTCGACCTCAAGCGCTCCGGTCGCCTCCTCCTCGCTGAAGATCGCGACCTCACTGACATACTGTGCGGACAAGCCCGTCGTTGTCGGCACATTGGGTTGGAAGAAGTACCAGTACTCAGAATCGAAACATTCCTGCATATCGGCGACGCCGAAGGCGTGGAGACCGTCGGGGTTGACGGAGGTGTCCGCAAAGAAGACGAGCCGCATCCCCTCCCGGTAGTCGGGAACGTACCCCTCGTCGGCACGGTACCAGGTAATGACCATCGGTCCCTGCCTCGATTCGGGTTCGTAGACGTTCCGGTAGGGGAAGGTCTTTGAAAATCCGTCGGATGCCTTCACCCTGACGGTCTCGCCCTCCGCCATCCCGCCGACGAGGTCGCAGAGATCGGCGAGGTCGGTTCCCTTCACCGCGCCCATGTCCTTCTCTTTGACGTTGGTATCCTCTGCAGGGTTCCAGGGGTCGCCGGAGAATACCGGCCCCTGGTGGTAGTAGTGCGTCTCCCCGTCCCCGAGGACGGGCAGGTTCTCCTCCATCCACCGGTAGTCGACGGCCGTCTCGGCAAGGACGGTTGCCCCGTCGGCGGCGTAGCGCACGACATGCACCTCCGTCGTTGCGGCGCCGGCGCTCCCCGGGATGAGGATGCAGAGGAGCAGCAGCACACTGGCCGAAAGCCGGAACAGAGCATGTATCCGCATGGGGGGGATCACCGGCGTCCTGCTGAAGCATTCTGAAAAAGAGGCATGGGAGATTATCTCCTGCGGAGGAGGAAGAACAGCCCGAGCGCGAGCACCGGTACCCAGGTTGGGACGGGGATCGGCAGCGGGAACCACGATCCGCCGGAAGCGGCCGTCGTCGTCGGTACCGCCGTTACGCCCGCAGCGGTCTCTTTCGGCGAGGTGGTCGGGGCGGCTGTCGGTTCACCGGCGGCGGGTGTGCTCACCGGCGTGGCGACGGTCGCTTCGGGGTTGTAGTCAAAGCTCGATTTGGCAGTTGAACCTCCGCTGCTGCTTCCCGAACCTCCCGAGCTCGGCGGTGTCGTCGGCGTGGGGCTGACCGTGGACGTCCCGATGAGGGCGAAGATCGAGAGGCCGTTTGGTGATGCGGCCTCGAAGACGTAGTTGCCGGAAGCATCGGTGCCGATGAGCGTCGTCGCAAGAGCGCTTGTGGTGCCGTCATCGGCTCTGCGCATGATCACGACCTTCTCCGTCCCGCCGACCGCCGTTACCCAGGCAGGACTGACGGCCATTCTGATTGTCGCGGCCGTGATGACGCCGCCGTCACCGGCGTTCGCGATGTTGCTCTTCTGGATGTTCATGACGTATGCGATATCCGTGATACCGCTTCCGGACTGCTGGGCGGTGAGGAGGAACGCACTCTGCGCCGCAGGGTCGGGCTCTCGTGCTATCGTCGTCGTAAGCCGTGCATCGGACGGCGGCAGTTCGCTCATGTTGAGTGCGATCTCTGCCGCCGCCGTCCCGACAGTGGCATCGACATTCGCCGTCACGGGACTGCTCCGTGCGGTCACTCCGGTGACGGTTCCGGTGACGGTCGTCTCCCCGACCGCGGGCTCGCTCCCGGTCTCGATGACGATCTCTTCCCAGCCGCCGCCCACATCCTGCATCACGATTTTGTTGCCGCTGGTTGTGACGTTGGCTGTAGTTCCCTGCCGGTCGATCGTCACCTGCTGCGCACCGCCTGCCGTATTCGTCTGAATGCCGCCGGGGGCGAAGGAGCAGTCGCCCGATCCGATCGGGGTCTCTGCATCGTCGCCACCGCTCCCGGTGGCGAATGTCAGATCGAGCATGCGGGCGTCACCGGATACGTAAGTGATCTCCTGGGCAGCCTGGTCGCCGCCGATCCAGAATGTAACCGTTGGCGCGTCGGATGCGACGAGATCGAACTCCGTAGCCCGTACGATGAGGCGGTTTGCAAAGGTGCCGGGCTCGGTGAGGGCGAAACGCCCGCGTTCGTTCCAGTTGATCTTGGCGACGATGACGGTGCCTGCCGGAGCATCGGCGCCGTCGATGGCGGCGGTTCCCGAGTACTGTGCAGGAAGGACCGGCATCGGTTCGGCTGCCGCCGCTCCTGCCAGCAGGAGCAAAAGAAATAGTGTGATGATTGGTCTCGCATCCATGGTTATCGCTGCCTAAGAGGCGATTGCTGCCAGTTCACCGCTTCCCCGCAGGTACACCCAGTAGCCCTTGCCCGGAAGCATCGCTCCCGTGTCGGCATGTGAGCCTGAGCCGCCGCGGATGATGGCGGTTTCATACTCCTGATTGCCGGCGTCAAAGCCGAGCACCTGTGTCCATATGTCGCCGAGGGAGAGGAGGGTGTCGCGTGCCGCTGCGGGTTCGGTGTCGGTGAACCCGATTGCGTTCCAGCCCTTATACAGGTTCCCGGTCGGCGGCGTCTGCAGGGGCTCGTCACTGAAGATGAGCGAGACGTTGCAGGCGGCTGCCGAGTAGACCCAGTACGCCGCGAGCGGTCTCAGGGTATCGGTCGTCTGGACTTCCTCCCAGTACTTTATCGCTGCATTGTACTGCCAGATACTGTGGTTTGCTGTATCGACTCCGCTGAAGATCGCAGCGGTGTTATGGCCGGATGCAAGCCGCTTTGGGATGGAGATGAAGTTCCAACCCTGCTCTAAGGAGAGCTCCGCATCGGCGGGGACCGGGAGATCGATCAGGGCGATCTCGTCGATGCTCCCGACCTTCTGCTTGTTGCTCGTCAGTGCTGAGCCGACGAGTTTCAGCGGCCATGACGGCTTGTCGCCGTCTGCAGGGAGCGGGGCGCCGTCTATCTCGTTCGCGACGATGATGTTGTTGTTCAGTTTGATGAGACTGCTTGCGAAGGTCGCGGAGAAGTCGTCATCGGTGCCCTTCACATTGTCGGGGCCGTAGTCGATGACGACGACGTTGTAGCCGATATCGGCGAGTGTTTCGTTGAAGGGGTTGGTGCCGTAGTCGTGTTTGTTGGTATCGTCGACCCAGCCGACGAGGAGCCATAGCGGCATCCCCGACCATTCGTTTCCGTCGGCGTCGGTGTAGGTCGCTCCGTGGCCGCCGAGAGCGCAGGCCTTCCCTGCCTCGAAGTACGAACGGGTGATGGTGTCGGTGATAGCGCCGGAGAGGATGAGGTTCCAGTCCTCACGTGCACCGGGGTGAATCTCGACCGTGACGATATTCTTGTTCGCGATTCCGGCAGCGGACGGATACTGAATGCCGCCGCTCCAGTAGTAGTGCCAGTAATCTTCCGCGAGGCATGCCCGCATATCGTCGGCCCCGAAGATGCCGTCGGGGGCGTTGAAGAAGAGGCGGATCCCGTCGCGGTAGTCGGGGACGTACTCGTCGTCCGCCCACCATGCCAGGATAGCCTCGCCCTGCCGGTCGAGTGGTGTGTAGATGTTTGTGTAGTTGAGCTTTGCTTCGTAGTTGTCGGAAGCTATGAGGACGATCTCGCTGCCCTCGGGCGCTCCGCCGACGAGGTCGCAGAGATCGGCGATGGACGTGCCCCGGACGACGTTATCGACTTTACCGGGGTTTTTATCCTCGGCCGGGTTCCAGAGGTCGTTCGGGTCGAAGGTCGGGCCCTGGTAGCGGAGACGGACACCGTCGGCGCCGCCGATGACGGGGAGATTCTCTTCCATCCACCGGTAGGTCTTCTCTGTCTGATTCAGAATTGTCTTGCCGTCAGCGGCGTAGCGGATGATACGCACCGAGGGCAGATCGGTCGGCTCCTGGAACGCCGTCAGGGCGATCTTCTCGATGTTGCCGACGCTCTTGCTGCCGGGCGCTCCCTCACCGACGAGGCGGAGCGGGAACGCTGTCCCGGTGATGGCGGAGCCGTTTACTTTGTTGGCGACGATGTACTGGTTCTTGTTTGCTACGATCTCCTGGCTGGTGAACTCCTTGCTGTAGGGAGAAACGCCACCCGAGGAGACGATAACCGTATAACCGGTGCTTGCGAGGTTGTCGTTGAAGGCGCCCGACCCGTGCATGACGTCGTCGTCGACCCAGCCTGCGAGGTACCAGAGCGGGACGCCCGTCCAGGTGGAGACGCCGTCGTTGTAGGTCGCGCTGTGGCAGGCGGCTCCTTCTTCAAACTCGGTTTGTGAGATGACGGCGGTGATTGCAGGTCCTTCGAGGGTGAGCGTCCACTCGCCCTCTTCAGGGCTACCCGGGAGATCGACGAGGGTGATCGAGGCGATGTTGCCGACCCTCTGTTTGCCGCTCGTCAGCGCAGAGCCCTGCAGTTTCAGGGGGTAACCGTCATCGTTCCCGAGCGGGGTGGCGTTCAGCTTGTTCGCGACGATGTAGGCGTCGCTCTCTGCGATATCGGCGCTATTCAGGGTGACGGTGTAGCCGTCTTCGGCAGTAACGTTGATGGTGTATCCTCCGGCCGCCAGCGTATCGTCGAACGTCCAGTGGTTCGAGGTCTCGATATCGTCGACGACGCCGACAAGGTACCAGAGCGGCATTCCCGTCCAGACACGGTCACTGCTGTCGGTATAGGCTGCAGCGTGGCCGCAGGCTATGCCTTCCTCGAACTCTTCCTGGGTCAGGGTGCGGGAGAACTTCCCGTTCAGGGTTATCGTCCAGCCGTCGGACGGTTCCGGGAGCCCGACGAGTTCGATCTCGACGACGTTCCCGACCTTCTGGCCTGAGGTCACATGTTCGCCGATCATCTGGAGCGGCCAGCAGGGTTTTTCCTTCTCCCCGATGACCGCCGGGAGCGGTTCGCCGTTCAGCGTGTTCGCGACGATGATCGCATTGTCACGGGCGACGCTGGCACTCTCGAAGTTGACGCTGTAGCCGTCGCCGGCCGTGACTTTGATCGAGTAACCTTCGGCGGCGAGATCGTCGTTGAACGCCCCGGCACCGTGCTTCTGGTCGTCGTCGACCCAGCCTGCGAGGTACCAGAGCGGGACGCCCGACCAGACGTTGCCGTCACCGTCGGTGTAGGTGGCAACGTGGCCGCAGTCGACCGCATCCTCGAAGTATGCCTGGTCGATGGTGTCGGTCAGGGCACCCTTCAGGGAGAGCGTCCAGCTCTCGGGCTCGGCAACCTCGATTGTGATGCCGACCATCGCGGTGGCGGTCTCGGGGGCGACGGGCTTTGTGCCGAAGTAGAACTCTACCTCGTCGCCTTCCTCGAGGGTATAGAGGTTCAGGCCGTCGGTGGCGGGACTGTTCCAGTCATCGAGGGCGACATCGTTGACGTAGCAGACCCACGTGGTGCCGGCTGCTTTGTCAAAGAGGTGCTCGCCGATGCCGTCGATGAGCAGGATGCCCTTGCTGTCGTAGGACTTATTATTGACGATATACAGAAATCCTTCTGCATCGGCGACGGCGTCGAGCGCTCCGAGCGGGGTGAGCGTGTTAACAGTATACTCTGCTCCCGAGGATGCAGTGCAGGTGAAGGTGCCGTCTTCAAGCGTCACCGTTCCGTCGTACAGGACATCCATCCCTTCGTTGACCGAGACGGTGATATTGATGAGGGCGGTTGCGTTCTCCGGGGTAACGCCGTTTCCTCCGTAGTAGAAGACGACTTCGTCGCCGTCGACGAGTCCGTAGACGTCGACACCCTCGGAGGCATCCGCAAATCCGTCGAGCGGATCGCCGTTCACCATGTAATACCAGGAATCGCCTCCCTTGACGTAGACGTAATCACTGACATTATCAAGGAGGAGAAAACCGTTCGAGAGCTTCTTTTTGTCCCCGACGACGTAAGTGAACCCTTCGGCATCGGCGACGGCATCGAGCGCTCCGAGCGGGGTGAGGCGATCGACGGTATATGCACTGCCCGATGACGCGGTGCAGGTGAACGTTCCTTCGGTCAGCGTCACCGTATCGTCAAAGAGCACGTCGGCAGCAGCACTCCCGACGACACTGTTCTCCGGGGCGTACGGTTCGACCGAAAGCCCGGAATCGGCTCCCGCTACAGGCACGATGAGGATCATCAGTGCGAGCAGCACCGTTAAGCAGATCACTTTATTTTCCCTCAAATGTATCATAAACTCACCTTTTCGCAAACAGGCTGCCGAGAAGACTCCCAGCATGTGCAAGGCATTAAAAAGGTGGAATGGCGGGAGTATATAGTTTGCATTTACTTAATCTAATTAACCAACTTAATTTGATTAACCTGCCCGTGCGGCGCCAGGGGGCTTCGATATTGCTGGAAATGCGGATTCCGTTCCGATTATGCCGTATCTGGGTGGTGCCGCCCTTCGGTGTGCTGCCGTCAGTCCCGGGAGGCCGCTCCGTATCAGGCTTCCCGCGCTTAAGAGTGCCTGCGAGAGCTCCCCGGTGACCGCATCCGTGGAGTCCGACCAGATCGGGTCGGAAGAGAGAACGCTGCAGTGCCGGCAGTGGAATATGTTCTGCTAAAAATGTGGAAGGGGATGGGTGAACTGCAGCCGATATCGATCACCCCATCCCCGAGCCGGATGAAGAGGCCTACGATATGCTTTGGTGACTGGATCAGCTGCCGAAACGGGTGTCCTCACACCCGCCGCTCGCCCACTTCCTTCATGAGCCCGTCCATCCATGCGGGAACCCGCACTTCCGTTTTCGGGAATTGAGCAGGGACGTAGGGTTTGATGTCGACGACGGGGCTGCCGTCGACGGCGTCGAGGCCGGCAACCTCCAGCACGTTCTCCCGCCTTGCATGCAGCCGGACGACGGTCATAAGCACGGGGTTCGGACGGGCAGGGCTGCAGGTTGCATAGATCCCCACCTTCGGGATATCCGTCCTGCCCATCGGGTGCACATGGGTGAGCGACCGGCTATCCTCCGGCACTTTATGCCCCCAGTACAGCACCATGAGATGAGAATACTCCTCGATACCGTCGAGCACCCCGGTACAGTCCTCGCTGAAGACGATCTTCGTGATCGCCCCGCTCGTGCTGCGGATATGATCCATACTTGCGTCATGCCCTTCCCGCATCGAGATGCCGTCCCTGTCGGCGACGAGGAAAGGCTGCTGTACTGTGCTGTGGACGGTCCCCACGGGGCGCAGGGTTATGGCCGTACCGATTGAATCGGGTGATGGTCTGTGCATGATAGTTCTCCGAAGTTCTCTCGACGGATAGTTCCGCCGTCGGGTACGTAAGCAATTCATGGTTGTATCACTACCGGATGTGGCAATGTGTCCCTGTCGCTGTTGCTCTGTGGAGCTTCCTACCAGCTTTTCCGGGTGAAAATCTGCGTTTTGCCGGATTTCAGGCCTTATGGCAGGATGATATGGGTTCATTTGCCATAACGGGAAATATTTTTGGTTCAATTGATGAATACTAATGTCTAAGCAGCCCGGAGAATCAAATCGCGTATGATATCAGTCCTTTATGTTGATGATGAGCCCGCTCTTCTCGATATTGCAAAACTCTTCCTTGAAAAGAACGGTGAGCTGACCGTCGACACGGTTCCCTCTGCACACGAAGCCATCAGGCAACTGCAGCACCGGACGTACGACGCAATCGTCTCCGATTACCAGATGCCCGGGATGGACGGAATCGCGTTCCTGCAGCATGTCCGGTTCGGATTCGATCAGATCCCGTTCATCCTCTTCACCGGCCGGGGGCGTGAAGAGGTTGTCATCGAAGCCCTGAACAACGGCGCCGATTTTTACCTGCAGAAAGGAAGCGATCCGAAGGCACAGTTCCGTGAACTCGAGCACAAGATCAGGCACGCTGTCTACCGGCGGCGTGCAGAGGTTCAGCTCCAGCAATCAGAGAAACGGATGGCCGATATCATCAATTTTCTGCCGGATGCAACATTCGCCATCGATCCGAAAGGGCACGTCATAGCGTGGAACAGGGCGATAGAGGAGATGACCGGCGTTGCTGCGGGAGATATCGTCGGCAGGGGGGACTTTGCATACGCTCTTCCGTTCTATGGCGAGCGCCGGCGCACGCTGATTGATCTCGTTCTCAAATGCGATAGGGGTTATTCACAGCAGCAGTACTCCAGCATCTCCAGAAGCAGCACCGGTATCGTTGTTGAAACCGAGTATGCGCATCCCAGGGGCAGAAATGTTGTTCTCTGGGCAAAGGCGGCCCCCCTCTACGACGAACACGGCAATCTGATCGGTGCGATCGAATCGATCCGCGATATCACCGCTTTAAAGGCTGCCCAGCAGGACCTGGAGCAGAAGAACGAAGAACTGATGGCGGCGAACGAACAGCTGACTGCTGCTGAGGAAGAGATTCGCCAGCAGATGGATGAACTCGTCACCGCAGGGCAGGCACTCCGGCAGAGTGACGAGCGTTTCAGGTCGATCTACTGGTGGACGCAGGATGTCGTCATCTTCCACGCCCCGTGCCCGGGTGATGATGGCGACGTACCTGATTTCCTGATCGCCGACTGCAACCCGGCGTTTGAGCAGACATTCGGCATTCCCCGGGAGAAGGCAGTTGGCATGCGGGCGTCCGGGCTCTACGCCGACAGAAATCCGTCAGATAGAGAGATCTACCGCAGCGTCGCCGAGACCCGGGATTCTGTCCGGTTCGAGACATACTGCCCGCGTGAGGAGAGGCACTTCAGTGTTTGTGCCGTGCCCGTCGGCGAGGGCGGGTTTGCAACGATGAGCACGGATATCACGGACAGGATTGCATTCGAAAAGGCGCTGCTTGCCAAAACCGAAGACTTGGAGGCTGCGAATCAACACCTGACGGCGATGGAGGAGGAACTTCGCCAGCAGATGGATGATCTTGCCGCTGCGCACGATGAGATCCGCAGGAGCGAGACGCGCTACCGGGCGGTCGTCGAGGAGCAGACTGAGATGATCTGCCGGTTCACGCCGGGCTTCATCTTTTCGTTCGCCAATGAAGCGTTCTGCCGGTTTTTTGGTAAAAAGCGGGAAGACTTTCTGAAACGCAGGATCGACCCGGCGTTCATCCATCCGGATGATATCGGGAGGATACGCATACAACTGGAGGCGCTCACCGCCGAACACCCTGATGTGACGGTAGATCAGCGGGTGATGCTCTCCGACGGCGTGGTGCGCTGGGTGAAGTGGAATATCCGTGGACTGTACTTCACATCGGGTGAGATCTTCGGCTACCAGGCGGTGGGGCGCGACATCACCGATTACCTGCAGGTGAAGCATGCGGTCGAGCAGCGGTATCGCTTTGAGAAGACCCTTGCCGCCGTATCATCGCGGTTCATCACCCATGCTTCCTTTGATGCGGCAGTCACTGAATCCCTGCGGGATGTTGGAGTCCTGAGCGGTGCCTGCCGTGCGTATCTGTTCCTCCTGGACGGCGGCGGGAAGAGCATCAGCAATACCCACGAATGGTGCGGCGAAGGGGTAGTCTCCGAGCAGGATGCTCTCCAGAACCTCCCCTGCGATATGTTCCCGTGGTGGATGGCACGCCTTCGCAATGGCGAGATCATCGTCATCCCCGACGTTTCGTCGCTCCCGGAAGAGGCCTGTGCAGAGAGGGAGATCCTTGAGAGCCAGAGTATACAATCGGTTCTGGTTCTGCCGGTGCAGATCCGCGGAGAACTCATCGGGTTTATCGGGCTTGACAATGTCACCTGCACCCGGGAGTGGTGCCCGGAAGATGCGGAGCTCCTCCGCATATCGTCGGAGCTCATCGGCAGCGCACTGGAGCGAAAGCGCATGGAGGATGCCCTCCGGGAGAGAGAGGCGCATTTCCAGTTCCTGGTGAATCACTCCTCCGACATCTTCCTGATCGTCAACCCGGACGCCACGATCCGCTACGTCAGTCCCGTCGTCGCCACTATCACCGGGTATCCGGCAGAAGAATGTACGGGGTCGATCTTCGACCATGCGCATCCCGACGACGCCCCGCTCCTCCGCCGGCACTGGAACGATATGATCCGCAATCGGACTGCCTCGTTTCAGTTCGATTACCGTGCGATCCATAAGTACGGAAACCTGCTCTACTTTGAGGGATTGGGGCAGAATTATCTGGACGATCCGTCGATTCACGGCATCATCGTGAACATCCGCGACGTTACCGGGAGGAAGCGGACGGAACGGGCGGTGCAGGAAGCGAACCGAAAACTGCATCTGCTCTCGAGCGTTACCCGGCACGATATTCTCAATCAGGTGACGGTTCAGCTCGGGTACGCCGAGATTGCCGGGCAGAGTAGTTCCGCCAGCGAACTCTGTGAATGCATCCGGAACTTCGAGAGCTCGGCCCGCACGATCCAGCGGCAGATCGAATTTACTCGCGACTACCAGAACCTCGGGATAAAAAATCCCGTCTGGATAAGCATCTCCGACGTTCTTGCGAAGGTCAGGGAGCCGCATGTCGTCATTCACAACGATCTCTGGGGCATAGAGATCTTCGGAGACCCGCTTCTTGAGAAGGTGTTTGAAAACCTGCTTGACAACACTATCCGCCACGGCACGAATGCGACCACGGTTCGTGTCTCCTATCGTATATCCCCCGACGGGTTGACGATCCTCTGGGAGGATGACGGTACCGGGATTCCCGATAGCCAGAAAGAATTGATATTCGAACGGGGATATGGAAGAAATACGGGGCTTGGTCTGTACCTGTCGCGGGAGATCCTTGCTATAACCGGTATCGCTCTCCGGGAGACGGGAACCTTTGGCGAGGGGGCGCGGTTCGAGATATCCGTGCCGAACGGGGCATATACGATCACGGCAGCTGCCTGATCAGCCCCGCCCTGGAACCGGTATGGCCGTAAGGAGACCTGATCGCCGCTGCTCCGTGATCACCGGCATCGGCCGGACCGGTTCCTCTTCAATCCCGTATCACGCCGTCGCTGCCCGTACCATGGGGCAGACGTTACACCCCTCCATCTCGCCGAAGCAGAAGGCGAACCGCTCCCTGATCGACGTCGGAAGATCTTTTTCCGGGATCGGCACCCAGCCGAAAGTTCCGTAGAACGGGATCAGGATGAGCGTTGAGTGGATGTAGATCGTCTCGTGCCCGCATCTGTCGAGCAGTGCCAGGACGGCAACCCGTGCGAGCCCTCTGCCCCGGTAGTCGTCCAGCGTAAAGACGCAGTCCATCTCGTTGCCGTCCGGGTGCCGGGTGAACCGGGCGGTCGCGGCGAGATTTCCGTCCTCGAAGACGCCGAAGATGCGTTCGGAATCCGGGTCGGCCTTCTGGCCGCGGTACTTCTTCCATACCTCCTCGGCGAGCGGGAACTCGGCAGGCATAAGTTCACGGGCAGTCTCTGTCATCTGATCGGTATACTGCACCGCTGCTCGTGAAGCTATCGGAGCGGTACGGCTCAGCCCCCGCCGCAACATGATCACCAGCGGTGCGAGCGCCCTCCTCCTGCGGGGAACACCTCACCCGGATACTGGCGTCGGGATACTGCGGCCTGCATCACGCGCCCCTCTAAAAAAGACTGCGTCTTCTCCGGCTGCTGCCGGAGACGTTCCGCCGGGCTACCGTGTCCCGCAGCAGGCGCACCCGGTCGGTTTCCGGGCGCTGACCTTGACGCTCACGATGCTCTCGAGGAGCGCTTTCCGCCCGGCTTCGTCGAGGGAGAGGCCGTCGAGAGTCTCTGCAAGCACCGGTTCGCTGACGATATGGTCGAGCGGGAAGACCGTCTCCCCGACGACCGTAATCTCGTCGAAGCCAGCACCGGCGATCTCCCTGAGATACTCGCCCTTCTGCAGCGCTCCGGAGACGCAGCTCGTGTAGAAGAGCTCCGACTCGTGGATGGGCGCCGGGAGGGGCATCGTCAGCACGATGTCCGAGACCATGAGCCTCCCTCCCGGGCGGAGCACCCGGAAAGCCTCCGCAAAGACCTGTCGTTTGTCGGGCGAGAGATTGATGACGCAGTTTGAGATGATCGCGTCGACCGAGCTGTCCGCCACCGGGAGGTGCTCAATCTCGCCGAGCCGGAACTCGACGTTGGCGTACCCGGCTTTCCGTGCATTCTCCCGCGCCCGCTCGAGCATCTCGGGGGTCATATCGACGCCGATCACCCGCCCTGTCTCCCCGACCCGCTCGGCCGCGAGGAAACTGTCAAAACCGCCCCCGGATCCGAGATCGA
Organism: Methanoculleus taiwanensis; assembly: GCF_004102725.1. Classification (NCBI taxonomy): domain Archaea; kingdom Methanobacteriati; phylum Methanobacteriota; class Methanomicrobia; order Methanomicrobiales; family Methanomicrobiaceae; genus Methanoculleus; species Methanoculleus taiwanensis. Next base: position 881,842 of record NZ_LHQS01000001.1, read on the forward strand.
GGACGGTCTCGCCCTCCCGAAGGGACGCAAGCGCCACGGGATTCCCGCACCCGAGCCCGAGGTTCGCGCCCTCCGGAACTCCTCCGATCTCCTCCGCCGAGTAGCCAAGGCCAAGGCTCACCGACTCGACCGACCGGCCGCTACCGCAGCACCCGCTGCCGCATCCGCACCCCGATGCTTCCTGCCGGGCCACCTGCCCGTATCTGCTTCGCACCTGTCTGCGAACGTTGTCTTCCTTCATCGTTAAAGCTCCGTATGGGGTCTTATTCCCTGCCGCCTGCGATATCTTCCATCATGGGAGCAAGGAGGTTCGTTACCATCCTGTTGAAATGATCCGCCTTGATCAGCGTGATGCAGCAGACGTCGCCCTCGTTTTCCCAGAAGACGACCGCAAGCCGGTCGCCGGGAGCGATCTTCGCCCTTTCTCGGATATCTTTCGGAAGCACCATCTGCCCCCGCGCGTCGACGCTCACGACTGCTTCGATGGAGCAGGAACAGGGGGACGGCCGATCATCTCTCGGGATGTTTGCCATGCAGGTTCACCATATGATGGTGGTCGGGCACAGCGTATAAAATTTCTGAATGTTCTGAATAATCAGGAGATTGGGATCTGCCTGTTCAAGAAGTGTTGTCACAGAGGTTACGGCAGAGCCCGAACACTCCGGGGTGGAACCCCTGCCGCCTGTTTCAGGTGATCAGGGGCGGCACCTGCCGGACCTCCTCTTCCGTCCTGGTGATCCTGCTCTCCCGCACGAGATCGGCATAGTCGTCGAACCATACCGCCTCCGGGAGTCTCCGGTAGACCATAAACTTCCCGATATCCTCCCTCCTTGCCGCCTGGTGATATTTGAGATAAACATGCTCGTCGTCGAGCCCGACGACTGCGATCTTCCCGGTGCGATGCGACATGGCGAAGATCGACCGCCTGGCAAGCCCGGAGCAGCGGCTTTTGGCCTGTTCAAAGATCCGGTAGCCCTCCTCCACCGGCACGGCGAAGTGCTGGTTGCCGAGTGTCGGGCGGCACTGGAAGACGTAGTAGGGGGCGACGCCGGCAAACGAGAGGCTCCGGAAGAGCTCTGTGAGCACCGCCGGGTCGTCGTTGATGCCTTTGAGGAGGGGTGTCTGGTTCGCGAGCATCGCACCGGCGCTCTGCAGGATATCGAGCGCCCGGAGAGCCGGATCGGTCAGCTCCCGCGGATGGGTGAACTGCGTCATGATGTAGATCCGCCCTTCCGGGGTGCTGTAGCGCCGGATCATCCCGGGGAGGGCTGGGTCGTCGATGATGCGGTAGGGATTGAACGCCGGGATCTTGGTGCCGATCCGGACGATCTTCACGTGCTCGATCTCCCGAATCTGCCTGATGATCCGCTCAAGCCGGGGCGTCGCGAGGAACAGGGGATCGCCGCCGGAGATGAGGACGCCCGAGATCTCGGGATGCTGGCGAATGTAGGCGATATCGGCCGAAATATCCCTCGCCACCTCATTGGTGTGCTGCATGAAGAGCCGTTTCCTGAAGCAGTAGCGGCAGTATCCCGCGCAGAGATCGCTCACAAGCAGGAGGGCGGTCTGGTCGTACTTGTGCTCCATCCCGGGTGCCACCACGTAGGCGCTCTCCCCGGACGCATCGAGGCTCCCCCATTCCACGAGTTCCTCGGGATCGGGGATGGCGATCCTCCTGATAGGATCGCCGGGGTCGCGCCAGTCGATGAGGGAGAGGTAGTAATCGTTCGAGCGGAACGCGAATTTACGCGCTACTTCGGCGAGTTGCTCCCGCTCGTCCGCAGGGATTTGCACGACCTTCCTGATATCGGTAGTGTACTTTGGTCCGGCCATTCTGGTTCCCGAATACTATTCCAAAATATTTATACAAATCGGGAAATCGAAGGTCCGGAGTACCTCGCTTCCGGGAGGGATCGAGGTCTCTGCTCCGAACCCGTAATGCCGTGATGCGTCCCGCAGGGGAGAACGGGGCCGGTTCGTCAGGCAGAGCGATGCCTCAAAGGAACTCTGATGGGCACCGGCACACATACCTTTTCTGCCGTCACTATCTGTTCATACGTACGGAAGCTACCATGAATCCAACGACATGCGCCGATATCCTGGCGCGCGTGCGGTCGGCGCGGCCGCTCGTGCACCATATCACGAACTGTGTTACGATCAACGACTGCGCCAATATTACGATAGCCGCCGGTGCCGCCCCGGTGATGGCCGCGGCTCCCGAAGAGGCGGGCGAGATGGTCGGTGCTGCAGGCGCGCTCGTCCTGAACATCGGGACACTCTCCCGCGATCAGGTCGAATCCATGCTCATCGCCGGCGTGAGGGCGAACGAACTCGGTATCCCGGTCGTCCTCGACCCGGTCGGCGCGGGGGCGACACGGCTACGAACCGAGAGTGTCGCGCGGCTCCTCGACCGGATCGAGATCGCCGTCCTGAAAGGGAACGCCGGCGAGATCGGCACGATAGCCGGTACCGGAGGACGTGTCCGGGGCGTGGATTCGGGCGGCGTCACCGGTGACCCGGTCGAGACCGCACGGGAATGCGCTCGCACGACCGGAGCCGTCATCGCGATGAGCGGGGCGACCGATATCGTCACCGACGGCAGAAGGGTCGTCCTGGTAGAAAACGGCACGCCCCTGATGGGGCAACTATCGGGTACCGGGTGCATGGCGGCATCGGTCACGGGAGCCTTCGTCGCGGTCGAGAGCGACCGCACAATCGCGGCGGCAGCGGCGCTCGCGGCATTCGGAAGAGCGGGAGAGCGTGCGGCTGCGAAGGCGAGCGGCCCCTACTCCTTCCGGACGGGGCTTATCGACGAGCTCTTCACCCTCACGGAGGACGATCTCGCCGGACACACACGGGTGAGGACGATCGATGGCCTATGACCTCTACGTGGTGACCGACGAAGCGATCGGCCGCGGCCGGACGCACGCCGAGCTTGCCCGGTCTGCGGTCGCCGGCGGGGCGGATGCCATTCAGCTCCGCGACAAAACACTCTCGTGCCGGGACCTCCTCGCGGCCGCACACGAGATCCGGGCGGTCACCTCTGCAGGAGACGCCCTCTTCATCGTGAACGACCGCCTTGACGTGGCGCTTGCCGCAGGAGCGGACGGCGTCCACCTCGGGCAGAGCGATCTGCCGCTCGAATCTGCACGACGGATCGCACCGCCCGGTTTCATCATCGGCGTCTCCGTAGGATCCGTCGAAGAAGCGGCTTTTGCCGTGGCCGGCGGCGCCGATTACGTCGCGCTCAGCCCGGTATTCTCGACCGGATCGAAAGAGGATGCCGGCTCCGGCTACGGGCTTGCCGTCCTTGCCGCGATCCGGTCGGCAGTCTCCGTACCCGTGCTGGCGATCGGCGGTATCGGGTGCCATAATGTCGGGGAGGTGATCGCCGCCGGAGCCGACGGCGTCGCGGTCATCTCGGCGGTGGTTGGTGCATCGGACGTTACGGCGGCCGTATGTGGGCTGAAATCGCTGATCGCCGCTGCAAAAGAGGGTGGCGGCCGCCGGTGATCCGTCCTACCGGGGGAGGGCCAGCATCCGTTCGATCGCCGTCCGTGCCCGGGCGGCGACGTCTTCCGGCACCGTCACCCGCGGCTTTAGCCGCTCGAGGGCTCGGAGCACCGCGGAGAGATTGGTCTTCTTCATATTGACGCAGATCGCCCTGTTCGAGAGAGGGTAAAAGACCTTCCCCGGGCACTGCTTTTCGAGCTGGTGCAGGAGCCCTACCTCGGTGCCGATGACGAACTCCCGGGCTGTGCTCGTGCAGGCATGCCTGACCATCCCTGAGGTCGAGAAGACGTGATCGGCGAGATCGATCACCCCGGGGCGGCACTCGGGGTGGACGAGCACCTCGGCATCCGGGTGAGCCCGCCGGGCTGCCGCCACTTCATCGGCCGTCATCCGCTCGTGGACGATGCAGTAGCCGTCCCAGGGGAGGACTTCTTTTGCCGTGAACCGGGCGACGTAGCGGGCGAGGTTTCTGTCCGGGAGGAAGATCACCTGTTCCGCGGCGAGCGACTCGACGACGGCGACGGCGTTTGCGGAGGTGCAGCAGATATCGCTCTCCGCTTTTACTTCTGCCGAGGTGTTGACGTAGGCGACGGCGGCGGCATCCGGGAACCGCTGCCGGAGCACCCGCACCTCCCCGGCGGTGATCATCCTGGCCATGGGGCAGCAGGCGTCTGCGGCGGGCAGGACGACCGTTTTCTCCGGCGAGAGGATCGCTGCCGTCTCGGCCATGAAATCGACGCCGCAGAAGACGATGACGTCGCTATCGAGATTCGCCGCCGCTCGTGCAAGTTCGAGCGAGTCTCCGACAAGATCGGCGATATCCTGCACCTCGGGAACCTGGTAGTTATGCGCGAGAACCGTCGCGTTCCGCTCGCCCTTCAGTGCGGCAATCTGCCGGAGTACGGTCTCTCTCTCTCGGGGAGTATCGGAAACGGGGATAGTATCACAACCTGTCTATCTTCGCGGTAGTACCGGGAACGTCACGATGTGACCCTTCCGTGCGGTCTCTTGCCGGCGGCGCCGGCGGTGCCGAATTGCATCCCGCGAATGCTGGATGAACTGGATCTCGCGATCCTGAAAAATGTTCCCCCGAATCCTGCAGGATATTTATGGGGTGGCGGGATCAACCCTCTGCTATATCTATGCATATCATCCTCCCGGATAAAAGCGTGCGGACAGTCTCCTGCACCTCCGCGCCGATAGAGGAGATCCTCCTTTCGCTCGGGATCAACCCGACGACCGTGATCGTCGTGAAAAACGGCAGGGTCGTCCCCGAGGACGTGACGGCGGACGACGGCGACGAGATCCGGATTCTGCGGGTCTCGCATGGCGGGTGATCGGGTGCCTGCCGCAGAGATGCAGTGCGCCCGCTGCGGCGAACCTGCGGTCGTCCACCTCACCGGACCCGATCGACGGCTCTGCGCCGCTCATTTCATCGAGGACGTCGAGACCCGCGTCGCCACCGCTCTTGAATGCGGACGAATGATCACGCCGGGTGACCGGATAGCCGTCGGCCTGAGCGGGGGAAAAGACAGCACCGCTCTTCTCCTGCTGCTCCACCGCCTCGTCCCGCGAACGGATGCGACGCTCGTTGCGGTCACCGTCGACGAAGGGATCGCGGGCTACCGCGAGGAAACCCTCAGGGCCGCCGAGGTTCTGACGGCGGAGCTCGGTGTCGAGCACCGGATCGTCACGTTTCCCGATCTCTTCGGGGGCGATCTCGATAGGCTCCTCGTTGGACGAGAGGCGCAGGGCTGCACCGTCTGCGGCGTGCTGCGGAGGCGGGCGCTCGTCGAAGCGGCACGGCGCACCGGGGCGACAAAACTTGCGACCGGCCATAACCTGGACGACGAGGCGCAGTCGGTGCTCATGAACGTGCTCCGCGGAGACCTCCCCCACCTCCTCCACGATACCGCGACGGGGCTGCCCGGCCAGTTCGTCCCGAGAATAAAGCCCCTTGCCGTCCTCTCCGAGAAGGAGATCACGATATACCTGCTCCTCCGGGCGTACTATCGCGACCTGCCCGAGTGCCCGTATGCCGGCACCGCCCTCCGGTCAGAGGTGCGGACGATGCTCGCGACGATGGAGCACCGCCACCCGGGCACGATGGGCCGTCTCATGCAGTTCCGCGAGGAGATCCGCGGTTCGGCCTCTCCGACGGAGCCTGCGGGGGAGCTTCGCCTCTGCCGTATCTGCGGCGAACTTGCGAGCGGCGAGGTCTGCCAGGTCTGCAGGCTGCTTGGACGGGAAGAGCGGTAGAGCCTGCACGCCCGGGGTGCGGTGGGCATGACTGAAAGGTCTGCGTGCTTTGAACCGGGTGGATCGCGATCCATATCTGTCTGCAGAAAGAGAGATACCAGGAGCATTCTTCGAGGAGATACAGTATGCCGGATACGGACGAGCACGTCATCGAAGCGGTAGGAAAGACCCGGGTCGTCGTCAGGAACGGGAAAGTCGTGGAGGTCGGCGAGGCGATCATCACCGACTGCCCGCTCGCAAAAAGGTTTGCATGCCCGGTACCGGAGATATCGGCGGACGCGGTCAGGGAGAATATCGAGCACCGGATAAAAGCGTTCGGGATGTGCACGCCCGAACGGGTGGTGCTGGAGACCCGTGAGTTCGTTGGCTTCGGAGCGTCCGAGTTGCTCAGTTTCGGGATAAAGGCCGGGCTGATCGACGCCGCAGTTCTCGCCTGTGACGGTGCCGGGACGGTCGTCGTGACCGATCCTGCGATGGTGCAGGGGATCGGCGGTCGGATGTCGGGGCTCGTCCGGACGACGCCGTACCCGTCGGTCATGGACAGGATCGAAGAAGGCGGCGGATTCGTCCTCGACCGCGAGACTGCGGCGATGAACCCTGCGGCGGGGGTCGCGCTTGCAGAGGAGAAGGGCTACCGGAAGATCGCCGTCACGGTCGCGCTTCCGGAAGACGCGGCGGCGATCCGGGAGGCGCACCCCGATGCCTTCATCGTCGCGGTGCACGTCACCGGCATGACCCGTGACGGAGCAGCGACCGTCGCCGCGGCCGCCGACCTCGTGACGACCTGCGCATCGGGAACGGTCAGGGAGATCGCGGGCTCGCGGGCACTCGTCCAGGCCGGGGTCTCGGTACCGGTCTATGCGATGACGGAGCGCGGAAAAGACCTCATCCTCGAGAAGGTACGCAGGTCGGACGAACAGGTGCTGGTAAAGCCGACCCGTCTCCCGGCCATGGGTGGCCGGCAGCCCGAACCCCTTGTCTGACAGTTACTTCGGGTATTATGCCCGGTGTACTGTAACCGCCACCCCCCGGGTGTCTCGACGATGAAGAGTGGCTTTCCCGTCCCAGGCCCTTCAGTCAGGCGTTCCCGGGGTTTCATCGCTCATCTCCTCACTGCACCGGCAGAACTCACGATCTTCTTCCCGGAGCTGTATGCAGATGGCGCAGATCCGTCCGGCGAGGTCGTCGACCTTTCCTTCGCGGAGATCCCGGGCGAGCTCTCTGATCGATGCCTTCACGTCGTTCTCAAAGACGATCCGGTAGCCTCGCTTCCCGGAGAGGTACTGCGAGATCGCCGAAGGCGCCATCCCGAGAAGCCGGGCGGCCTCCTGCTGGGAGACGCCGCACCGGATCAGTTCTTCAGCGATAGCCGCCCGTATTGCGGGCAGCACATCCCAGACAATAGCCTGACAGGGCAACTTCATGATATCACAACGCTTAAGGGATCGTGAATAGTACGGTTAATGGAAATTCACAATTGTGAATTGCGGGGGCTCCGGAAATATCTTTCCCCGGCGCTCTGCCCGCAGCGGAAGTGAACGTTCATGGTTACGAGGCAGGTGTATCTGGATCATGCGGCGACCACGCCGACTCACCCGGAAGTCGTCGACGCGATGCTTCCGTTCTTCTCGGAAAAGTTCGGGAACCCCTCTTCGCTCTACAGCCGGGCGCGGGAGGCGCGTAAAGCCGTGGAAGAAGCCCGCATCAAGGTAGCGACCGCGCTCGGGGCGAGTCCCGAGGAGATCTACTTTACGTCAGGTGGGACGGAGTCCGATAACTGGGCCATAAAAGGGATCGCCGCTGCTCATCGGAAGAAGGGCAATCATATCATCACCTCGTCGATCGAGCACCACGCAGTCATCGACCCCTGCCGGCACCTCGAGAAGCAGGGTTTTTCGGTGACCTACCTTCCCGTCGACGAGTACGGCAGGGTTGACCCGGCGGCGGTCGCGGCTGCTATTACACCCGAAACGATCCTGATCTCGGTGATGACGGCGAACAACGAGATCGGCACCATCCAGCCAATCGCCGAGATCGGGAAGATCGCCCGCGAGCACGATATTTTCTTCCATACCGATGCCGTGCAGGCGATCGGTGCGATACCGATCGACGTCGATGCGTTGTCCGTCGATCTCCTCTCGCTCTCGGCCCATAAATTCTACGGGCCAAAGGGGATCGGGGCGCTCTACATCCGGAAGGGCACCCGGGCAGAGACGCTCATGCATGGCGGCGGCCAGGAGCGGCGCCGGCGGGCGGGCACCGAGAACGTCCCTGGAATTGTGGGGCTCGGAGAAGCGATCGAGCATGCCGTCACCGACCTCGAGGGGCGTACCCGGCGGATCGCCGCGATGCGCGACCGCCTGATTGCGGGCATCCTCGACACGATCCCAAAATCCCGGCTAAACGGTCACCCTACACAGCGGCTCGCGAACAACGTGAATATTGCGTTCCGCTACGTTGAGGGCGAGTCGATCCTGCTGATGCTCGATTACTTCGGGATCGCTGCCTCGACGGGGAGCGCCTGCACCTCGGCGACTCTGGATCCCTCGCACGTCCTTCTTGCCTGTGGGCTGCCGGCGGAGCACGCCCACGGTTCGCTCCGACTCACCCTCGGGGAAGAGAACACGGAGGAGGATATCGACTACGTCCTCGAGGTGCTCCCCGGCATCATCGAACGGCTCCGGAGCATGTCGCCGCTGACACCGACGGATACGAGGTAGGTGCATGACAGGATACAGCGATAGGGTAATGGATCACTTTATGAACCCCCGGAATATGGGGGAGATCGCGGATGCGGACGGTGTCGGCGAGGTCGGGAATCCGGCCTGCGGCGATATCATGAAGATCTGCATCCGGGTGGAGGGCGGCAGGATCACGGACGCGAAGTTCAAGACCTTCGGGTGCGGGGCGGCGATTGCCTCGAGTTCGATGGCGACGGAGATGATCGTCGGCAAGACGCTGAAAGAAGCCTGGGGGGTCACGAACCGGGCGGTCGCCGAAGCGCTCGAGGGGCTCCCGCCGCAGAAACTGCACTGCTCGGTGCTCGCGGAAGAGTGTATTCATGCGGCGATAAACGACTGCCGCACAAAGAACGGCCTTCCCGCATGGGCAGAGGGGCCGGAGGCCGGGGAGTGACCGGCTCCTTCCGCGAGAGCGAGCTCTCGCGTTACGACCGGCAGATCCTCCTCTTCGGTGAGGAGGGGCAGGAGCGGCTGAAGGCGGCGAAGATCTTTATCGCCGGCGCCGGCGGGCTCGGCTGTCCGGTCGCCCTCTACCTTGCCGCGGCAGGGGTCGGGGAGATCCGGCTTGCCGACTGCGACGCCGTCGACCGCACGAACCTGAACCGGCAGGTTCTCCACTGGGAGAAGGATCTCGGTCGCAGGAAGACCGACTCCGCTGCAGAGAAACTCCGTTTGCTGAACCCGGATGTCAGGGTCACGGATCTTCCGGCCACCATCAATGAAGCGAACGCCGCAGCGCTCGTCGGGGACGCCGACCTGATCATCGACGCCCTCGACAACTTCGAGACCCGCTACCTCTTGAACCGGGTCGCGCTCGCGAAGGGTATCCCGTTCATCCACGGCGCTATCCGGGGGTTCGACGGCCAGGCGACGACCATCATCCCTGGTAAGACCGCCTGCCTCCGGTGCATCTTCCCGAGGGCTCCTCCGGCGGAAGTCTTCCCGGCTGTCGGCGTCACGGCCGGGATCATCGGGATGATCCAGGCGAACGAGGCGATCAAGTTCCTCCTCGGGATGGACGGCCTGCTTGCCGGCAGGCTCCTCATCTGGAGCGGGGCTACAACGGAGATGGAGAGTCTGCCGGTTGAGCGGCACCCGGACTGCCAGGACTGCGGCGCGGCGAGGCGGGAGCGATAGAGCCGGTGTTTCTGCCGTCCGCCGCCGGCCGGATCGAGACTTCGAAGAATTTCGTCGTTAACGCTGGGTTTAACTCTCCGGCATGCCGTATAGCAGAGCATGAACCGAAAGATGATCGGCATGCTGATCCTGGCATCGTTCATCGCACTCGGCAGTATCGCTGCGGGGTGCACCGAACTGCCTGGAACGACGGCCGTAGAACCCGTATCCCCCGCCAGGCAGGCGACGGTGGCGGATGCCGCCCGCGGCGTCGCCGCGGGAAACAACGAGTTTGCTTTCGACCTCTACCGCTCCCTCGCGAACGGGTCGGCAACGGAGAATCTCTTCTTCTCGCCCTTCAGCATCTCATCGGCCCTCGGGATCACCTACGAAGGCGCACGGGGAGAGACCGCCGACGAGATACGGTTGGTGCTGCACCTCCCGGTGAATGATACGCTCCGCAGGGAGGGATTCGCCGGGATCAATGCCGGGCTGAACAGCGGCGATGCTAACTACACCCTGCGGACGGCGAACGCACTCTGGGCGGAAGAGACCTATCCGTTCCTCCCGGAGTACATCGAGACGGCGGAGCGTTATTACGACGCGAACACGACGAACCTCGACTTCGTGGGCGCTCCGGAGGAGTCGCGCCTGGCGATCAACCGGTGGGTCGAAGAGCAGACTGAGGATAGAATCCAGGATCTGCTGCCGGCCGGATCGATCACCCCGCTGACCCGGCTCGTGATCACGAACGCCATCTACTTCAAAGGAACGTGGACGCTGCAGTTCGACGCGAACGAGACCGAGGACACTGATTTCCGCGTCTCGCAGAACCAGACCGTCACCGTCCCGATGATGCAGCGGACCGACGAGGATGCCGTCTACCCGTATGCGGAGACCGATTCGCTCCAGGTGCTCGCGCTGCCGTACGCTTCCGGAGACGGGCAGAATCTCTCGATGCTCGTCCTGCTCCCGAAGGACGGGAACCTGACGGTTGCCGAGGAGAGTCTCAACCTGCAGAATCTCTCGGAGCTGCGGCAGTCGCTTGAATCACAGCGTGTCGACGTCTACTTCCCGAAGTTCACGCTCGAGACGGAGTACGGCCTCCCGGAGACGCTCGCGGCGATGGGGATGCCGACGCCCTTCACCGCAGCGGCCGATTTCTCAGGGATGGACGGATCGGAGGATCTCTTCATCAGCGACGTCGTCCATAAGGCGTTCGTCGACGTGAACGAGGAGGGCACCGAGGCAGCGGCGGCGACCGGGGTCGTCGTAAGCCTGACCTCCGTCCGGGAAGATGAGACGCCCGTCTTTAAGGCGGATCACCCGTTCGTCTTCCTCATTCAGGAGAGTGAGACCGGAAACATTCTCTTCATGGGGCGGGTTATGCGGCCGGAGGCGGCCTGAATCCACCCCACCCTCGTCTGCGGCTCTACCGGTTTACTCCCGCCACCGTGGAAGCGTCGCGAGGTACTGCGCCACCATGCCCTCCGCCTTCCCGACCGGCATGCCGAGGTGTGCCGCCATCATCGGGGCATATTTCGCAACCGCCTCCTCCTTCGTGAGATTGGGCTCGGTGAACGCCCCGTCCTTGTAGCAGTGGATACAGTATCTGGTGCTCCGCGATCCGTCAGCCTCCGTTCCGGCGTCCTCGTCCCGGGCGAGGGGCATCCCGCAGCTTGCGCAGACCGGAATCTCCCGCCCTGCCCACCGCTTCAGGCAGGTGAGTTGCTCTCTGCAGAAGTTTTTCGCGTTCCCGACGGGGATCTCGAAGAGCTGCGCCAGTATCGCGCCGCCTTTCTCCGCCATGGCGTCGATGGTGATCTCGGGCTCAGTGAAGGCGCCACGCTGGTAGCAGTTGATGCAGTAGTCATTCGAGCATGTGCCGTCGGCCTCGGTGCCGAAGTCACTCTCCGTTCTCATCGGCATGCCGCAGCTCTGGCATGCTTTCATGGATATCTCTTCCATATCGTCTCCTCCTGATGATCGGTCACTCGTGCATCGTGAAAATGCTCTTAAATTAAGAATGGAGCAGACCCGGAATAAATATTCCTGCCGGGGCTCCGTCACTCCTCCGGTACCCGCCCCGTTCCCGGCCGCCACCGCTGCAGGGCGTACGCGAGAGCCATGCCGGCGATGAACGCGACCGTGAGCCCGACCGCGAGCGTGAGTACGGCGATAACCCCGGTGACGATATACGAATCGGTCTTGATGCTGTGCTTTCCGAGTTCGATCCCGACGAAGACCAGGAGCCCGCCGAAGATGCCGATCGGGATCAGGGTCAGCACCTCGGGAGGCGCGAAGAGCAATGCGAAGGCGAGGATGAAGAGGCCTGCGGCGATGTTCGCTCCACCGGTGCGGGCACCGAACCGGTACTGGGCTGCCATCCCCCCGGCACCGTGGCACATCGGAAACCCGCCGAAGGGTGTCGAGACCAGGTTCATCAGGCCGATCGTCCGGGAGAGGCGGTCGGGTTTGACCTCCTTTCCGAAGAGATCGATCGTCAGGAGCGAAGTCGCGAGGATGGCGTTCGCCAGGGTCAGGGGGATCTGCGGGAGGGCAAGCGTCCATGCACCGCTGATAAAGTCCGCGAACGTGGGAACGATCAGGTGCGGGAGGGGGATGAGGCGGAACGGTGGGAACCCGACCGTGAGGATGCCGGCGGCAAGACCGATCGCGATCACGACCAGGGCCGAAATGTCCGGCAGCCGGGTCCGGTTTGCGAGAACGAAGAAGACGAGGATGATGGCGATCGAGAGCACGGCGAAGAGAAGATCGTCGATAATATAGCCAAGCGACGTCCTGAGCAGCAGGAGTGCAAGCCCTGCCTGGACACCGCGGATGACGCTCTGCGGGATCCACTTTCGGATACGCTCCATCCCGCCGATGACCCCGAGGATGAAGAAGAGGACTCCGAGAGTAATTCCCGCTGCCGCGATTACATCTCCTGTTATTCCTTCGGCGATGACGATCGCCCCGATGGCCTTCATCGGTTCGATAGGAATCGGGAGCCTGTAGTAGAGGCCGGCGATGATGTACCAGGCCGCGAGGAAGAGGAAGATGTGGCTGATATTGACATCCGAGACGAGGGCGACCCCGAGGATGATCGGGAATATCGTGCCGATATCCCCGAGTCCGCCTGCGATCTCCTCAAGGGTGAACCGGATGCCTCCGGGATCGCTTCCCGTCTGAGCGTGCGATGCCACTCCCTTCCTCACGGGTAGTCTGTAGGCGGTAATGATGTTTGTTGATTTCGGTACCGGCATGAAAGCGGTGATCCGGATCATGCATGAGGTTATCGTCCGTTGCGTGTGGATCCGGGTCTTTTCTGCTTCTCCTTCAGCGTGAACCTGTTCTCCGGGTCTTGCCGGACCCCTCGTGCCGTCCTGCACCCGGAATCTGCGCCTGGCCGAATTTAAGTAAAGTTAATCAATTTAACTTAAGCGCCTTGCTGATGTGCTCCAATATAAACAGTTATCTTCTGCGGTCGGTCAATCCTTTTTATGCACAACAAACGGATTGTTTTCATGCTGCTGCTCGTCACCTGTGCATCCGTCTTCATCTGCGGATGCACCGGTCCTGCAGCAACTGCTGAGTCGAATGAAGCCACAGGCGAGTCTGCATCGCTCCTGGTCTACTGCGGTGCCGGCATGCGTGAACCGATGGATGAGATCGGTACTGTCTTTACGGAGAAGTACGGTAACGCCGTAAACTACAATTTCGCTGGTTCGAGTGCACTGCTCTCGCAGATGGAACTGGTTAAGCAGGGCGATGTCTACATGCCGGGCGCGACCTCGTACTTCGATGCTGCCCGCGAGAAAGGCTTTGTCGAGAAGGAAGAACTCGTCGTCTACCACGTCCCGGTGATCGTCGTGCCGAAGGGCAACCCGGCAAATATCACCTGTCTTGCCGACCTCGCACGGCCGGGAGTCAAGGTGGAGCTCGGCGACGCGGAGGCCTGTGCCATCGGCAAGCTCTGTGACAGCCTGCTTGCTAAAAACGGTATCAAGGACGAAGTCTTTGCCAACACCGTTGCACGCACGGCGACGGTGAACGAGCTCATCGTCCACACCTCGCTCGGACAGACAGATGCCGCGATCGTCTGGGAGGATCTCTACGAAAGCGAGAAGCTCGACCTTGTCAAGATCCCGAAGGAGCAGAATATCATCAAGATCGTTCCCATCGGCAGTCTGACCTTCTCCGAACAGAAGGAGCTCGCCGATCAGTTCGTCGCGTTTGTCTCCTCCGATGAGGGTAAGGCGATCTTCACTGCACACGGATTCACGACCTACCCCGACTCCTACTACGGGACGGTCTGATCGGGTTACTACACGAGGGGATGGTAATTACCGTGAACAGAAACTACCAGGACGTGAAAACCATGGAGATCCGATACCGACCGATAGGCATCGTTCATTCAGAGTTCACCGAGCAGGATGAGACACCGATTCAGGGGATCTTCAACGAGTCAGTTGGACGGGTTGAGGTCTTCCCTGAGTACGCGGAGGGACTGCGGGACATCGAGTCCTTCTCGCACATAATTCTCCTCTACCATTTCGACCGGGCGGGTGAGTGCACCCTCCTCCAGAAGCCGTTCCTGGACGGCGAAAAGGAGCGCGGTATCTTTGCCATCAGGCACTTCAAGCGCCCGAACCCGATCGGCATCTCGATCGTCAGGCTGCTCGGCGTGCACGGGAACGTGCTCGAGATCAAAGGGGTGGACGTCCTCGACGGGACGCCGCTGATCGATATCAAACCCTATGTCTACCGGTTCGATCACCGCGATGAAGTCCGGAGCGGATGGGTAGACGACCAGCACATCGACGACATCGCCGAGTGGAACAGCACGCCAAGGGCGCTACGGGACCGGGAGAGGACGAACCAGTGAGAGGTCTTTTCCGCTCGCCGCTGAAGGTAGTCACTATCGGCGCGGGCGTTGGGCTCGCCACGTTCATTGTGGTGCTCCTCGTTATGGTGATGAGCCATCCGACTCTGGACGGCCTCATCTCCTCACTCCTCTCTTCCGAGATCCGGTTCGCCATCTACCTGAGCCTGGCGACGTCGTTTGTCTCGACGATCCTCTGCATCCTGATCGGTGTTCCGGCGGCGTACGCACTTGCACGCTACGACTTCTTCGGGAAGCACGCCGTAAACACGATCCTCGACATGCCGCTCGCGCTCCCGCCGCTCGTGGCGGGTGTCGGGCTGCTGCTCTTCTTCGGTGCGAGCCCGATAGGAAAAGCGCTGGCGATGGCGGGACTGGTCTTCGTCTTTACGCCTCTCGGGATCATCGTCGCGCAGTTCTTCGTCAACGTCCCCTTTATGCTGCGCATCATGCGGTCCACCTTCGAGGGGATCAGCCCCCGGTACGAGTACGTGGCAAAGACGCTCGGGTGCACCGATACCCAGGCGCTCTGGCGTGTTACCCTGCCGATGGCGGCGAATGGGTTCCTTGCAGGCTCGGTGATCACCTGGGCGAAGGGTATTGGGGAGTTCGGTGCCGCGCTGATGATCGCCGGGGCAACCCGCATGGTGACCGAGACGCTGCCGATCTCCCTCTTCCTGAACATGTCGTGCGGGAAACTGAACCTCGCCATCTCGGCGGCGACCATCCTGATCGCCATCAGCGTCGTCTCGCTCTACGTCTTCGAACGCTACGGCGGGTGGGCGCGCCTGTAGGAGTGAACGGATGCTGCAGATAACGAACGTATCAAAGGATATGGGTGAATTTTTCCTCGACAGCGTCTCGCTTGAGGTTCTGGACGGGGAGTACCTGGTGATCATCGGCCCGACCGGAGCGGGAAAGACGATCCTTCTCGAGACGGTTGCCGGAATCTACGAACCGGACTCCGGAGAGATCCGCCTCGACGGACGCGAGATCACCGATGCACCGCCGAAGGATCGGAAGATCTGTATGGTCTATCAGGACTACATGCTCTTCCCGCACCTGACGGTTGAGGAGAATATCGGGTTTGGCCTGAAGTCGAAGAAGGTCCCGAAAGAGGAGATTGCTGAGGCGGTCCGGAAGTATGCGACGATGCTGAACATCGCCCACCTGCTCCACCGGTATCCGGGCACGCTCTCCGGCGGCGAGCAGCAGCGGGCTGCGATTGCGCGCGCGATGGTTATGAGCCCGCGAGCGCTTCTCCTGGACGAGCCTCTCAGTGCGCTGGATGCAAAGACCCGCGAGATCCTCCGCAGGGAGCTCAAGTCGCTGCATGCCCTCACGAAGACGACCGTCATCCACATAACGCACAACTTCGAGGAGGTCTTCGATCTTGCCGACCGTGTCGCTATCATGAATCAGGGTCGGATCGTCCAGATCGGGATGCCCGACGAGATCTTCCGGCGGCCGAAGGACCGGTTTGTGGCAGACTTTGTGGGTGCGACGAATGTTTTCCGGGGTGTATCGTCCGTTGATGACGGCATCGCCGTTATCGCGATCGACGGGCCGCAGATACGTGCTCATTCGGCTGAGGAAGGAGAGGTCTACGTCTCCGTCCGGCCGGAGGATATTCTGATCTCAACAGAGCCCCTCGCTTCGCCGGTGCGGAACTCATTCCCCGGAACGATCCGCGAGATCGTGCACGTCGGCGCAGTCGTCAGGCTCACGGTTGATGCAGGAGCGGAATTTATCGTTGCCCTGACACGGCAGGGATTCGAGGAGACCGGTCTTTCCGTCGGCGATCCGGTTTTCATCGCATTCAAAGCCACTGCCGCCCACGTCTTCCCCGGCGGGAACGCCTGAGTCTCCCGGACCCCCCCTCATTCTCTTCTCGGGGCGATAGCGGTGAAGCGTCCCGGATGCCTGCGACGACGGTGCCCCCGCGCCCGGGCTCCGCCGGATGATCAGGCTCTCCGTGTGGTGCCGGGAGACGCACTGCCGGGCGGTCTGTGCATATTCCGGGTTCCCGGGATCGGTGAGAACCGTATGAAAAACCCTGGCCGCCCATTTCTTGCCGTAACGGCGTTTTATCCGGAATCTATCCGTATCCGGGGGCTTTTCTTCGGTGGAGACTGCCCGGTTCTATGGCTTTAAATCGGCAGAGTGCCAATATCTCCGGAATGGAGCTGACCATCCTCGCCAGCGGAAGCAAAGGAAACTCTGCCTACCTGAACGGTGAGAGCGGTGCGCTGCTCATCGACGCCGGGCTGAGTGCACGCGAACTCCTTCGCCGTCTCGGCCGTGCCGGCGGGGATGAAAAGCGAATCGAAGCAATTCTCCTCACGCACGAGCACTCGGATCACCTGCGCGGCGCAGACGTCCTCGCGAGGAAGCTCGGCGTCCCCGTCATCGCCACGGAAGGGACGCTGGCGGCGTTCTTCAATAAGTTCGGAGACCGGGGATGCGTCAAGGCGGAGCGGTGCGTTACGGGGGAGTCTTTTTCCCTCGGCGACTTTACCATAGAACCGTTTGCAATATCCCACGACGCCCGGGAACCCTGTGGTTACTGTATCGGCGAGCAGGATCTCCGGATCGGTTGCTGCACCGATACCGGCATCGTCACCGACGGGATGATGGAGCGCCTCGCCGCCTGCGACGCGGTTCTCCTCGAGAGCAACCACTGTCCTGAGATGCTCGAGAACGGCCCCTACCCCGTTTACCTGAAACAGCGGATCCGGTCGAAGCGTGGCCACCTCTCAAACTCCGCTGCATCACTCTGCCTCAGGACGATGGCCGGCCGGGTGGACTCCGTCCTCCTTGCTCACCTCAGTGAGGTGAACAACACCCATGAAAAAGCGCTCTCGACCGCTCTTAACGGTCTCGGTCTCTACGCCGACCGGATGCAGATCTCCGTCGCCCCGCAGCACCCGTGGGATGACAATCCCGCCGGGTGTGGCCTCCGCCTGTAAGGCGGCGTGTCTATTCTTTCTGCTGCGACGGATCGAGCGGTATACTGTCGAGCCCGGTGAAGATCTCGTCCTCGAACTCTGCGGGTTCTCCGGGATGCGCGAGCGACTCCTCCGCAGCTCTCCGTTCGGTGATCTCGATCTCGTGGAGCAGGCGCCGGAGCTGCTGGTTCGCCTCGTCGAGTTCCAGTGTGCGTTCCTCCACCAGATCCTCGAGGTGCTCGCGGTACCGCCGGAGTTCCTCCTCGGCGCGTCGCCGCTCGGTGATGTCACGGAGGATCACCATCAGTTGCCTCTCGCGGAGCGGCACTATCCGCGCCTCGAAACACCGCCGCCCATCGGGGAGGCGGAGCGAGAACTCCTGCGACGTTATTGTCTCCCCTTCGAGCGCCCGTGCAATGGCTTCGAGAAAGGCCTGGCCGTCTTCCTGCGGGAGAATCTCCCGGATCTTTCTGCCAAGCAGCACCTGCGGGGAGAACGAGAGATCCGCCTTCTCTCCCGCCCTGAACTCGAGAATGGTGCTGTCGAAGTTCACCCGGAGATACAGGTCGGGGAACGCATCGATCACCGCTTCGAGCTCGCCTGTTGCCTGTTTAAGTTGCTCCTCGACGGCGCTGCGTTCGGTGATGTCGAGCATGGCAAGGAGGGTTGCCCCCCCCTCGAGGTCAGTCGACCGGATCTCAATCTCCCTGACCCTGCCGTCGCCGCAGACGACGCTGAAGACGCCGGGTCTTCTGTTCCTGATGATCTGCTCGTTCCAGGCATCGAGTACCTTTGCCCTGTACATCGGATTCGGGTGCACCCGGGTAAACCAGGTGAGCAGGTCCGGAACATCCTCGATCGAGTAGATCGTGATCGCGGTGAACGTCCGGTTTGCATAGATGCTTCTGCCGTCAGCATCGAGGAGGAGAATCGCGTAGGGAGCGCTCTCGAGGGCGCTGATGAGGGTGGTCTTATCGATTCCGGGCGACGATGCCTGCTCCACCCGCCTGATCCTCCGGTAGGTATCGATTCGCCCGCCGGATGCCGGCCCGTCCCTGACGACGACACTTGCATACTCGACCTCGCAGAAGCTGCCCGCATCGTCGGCAAAACGAAGTGTCGCCGCCGGAATGTCGCGGTCGGATCGGATCGCCTCGGCGATGGTCTCACAGCACACCGGTTCGTCCGCCAGGCGCGGGGCGAGATAACGTGCGAAAAACTCGCCGGCCTGCATCCCGATGACGCTCTCATGACGGGTACCGAACAAAGCCTCCGCTGAACGGTTCAGGTACCGGATCGTCCGGTCGCCACCGGTGTGGACGATCGCGTACGGGAGTTCGTCGATAAGATGCGGTGTCGCGTTCAATACTGACTTGTTGCGTGTTTCCCTTGATATAGGCATCGCTCTGCTATTCCGTATTTAAATGGTTAAATTTGATTTACCGGGGTGTGCCGGCGGCTTCTATGCCGGTAACCATTCTTCGGCGGTTTTTGATCCGATCCGGCTCCCGATCGGTAACCCGCCGGGATCACCACGTCGCCCTGGCGGTATCGAAGACCTCCGCATATGTGCTCCCCCTAACGGCGATACTCCGGTACCGTGCAAGACCTCTGGCGACCTCATCGTAGGGTATGAGCGAAAGCTGGGTGCGGTGATGCCTGATAGCTTCCGTCTTCCGGTCGATAACGGTTGATACGTCGATTGCCCGGCGATACTCCCGGAGCGGTGTCCAGACCTCATAGAGGCGGATTTCGGTGACGGTATGCTGTCCGCTGCCCATCTCCTGGAAGTACGGTGTCGACGCCCTGCGGCAGGCATCCAGAGTCGCTGCGGCAAGAGCACGGTGATCGGGATGGGCGTCTTCCTGATGGTGCACATAAACGATCTCCGGCCGCTCCGACCGGATGATCTTCCCGAGTTCGGTCACCAGATCGTAGCCTGCATATGCAAGTTGTCCATCACTGAATGGAAGAAAAATCAGTCTTTTCGCGCCCAGAACCGCTGCGGAATGCTCGGCCTCGGTCCTGCGGAGGGGCATAAGCTGATCCTTCGGGATAGTCGCCGAGCCTGCTGCCCCGTCCGTGGCGTATACAACCGTTACGTCGTCACCGGAATCAGCGTGAAGGATCAGGCTCCCTCCGCACCCGATATCCGGATCGTCCTGGTGTGCACCAATTGCAAGAATCCTCATACGATCACTGATCGATGAGGAGGTTCATTGGTTTTGCGCAACAGTCTGCCGGGCTGAGGGTCCCGGTCAGTCCTGCCTGATGCCGAGCGTCTGCATGCAGAACTGATCGACGGCGGTAATGAGGGTGCCCCTCGCCCGCTTTGCCCGTTCCGGGTCGTCGCGGTGTGCATCACGGAAGATGTACTCGAGCGCGGTCATGAAGTGATTCCTCTTCCCGAAGGCCTTCTTCGCCTCCAGAAAGCAGAGGTGGGCTTCGTTCTGCCGGTTGCACATCAGCTCGAAGGCTATATCGAGCAGCAGGAGCAGGCGGGAGGGGAACTCTTTGAGGAGTGCCAGCTTTCGGAAACTGTAGTACGACGACGGCTGCGCCCCGAAGACAGCGAGTTTCAGCCCGAAGTATATCGGTTCGTGATCGTCCGGGTACTGCTGCATCATCTGTTTGACGATGGCTGCGGCCGCGTTGCCGTCCCGCTGTTCTATCCGGAGGGTGAACGCCTCCGTCAGGAAATACTTGTCGTCGTGGAACCGTTCGGTGGCGAGCGCGACGAGGCGCTGCCGTCGCTGCGTATCTTCATCGAGCCTCGCCTTCCGGATCCCGAGGCGGAGAAACTCCGGCTCGCTCGGGAACCATTCGACCGCCTGCTCCTGCATGAACCAGAAGATTTTGTCGAGCTGCGAGTCCTTCTGGTTAAAGAGGATGAGGCGGTTCTGTGGGGGGTTCGCCCGAATAAGCGTGATCATCTCCTCGCGGGCGTGTAGTTCCATATTCCCCGGGCGAAACGGGGTTAGTGGCTTTGCGGCCGGTTTCTGGTGCTGGCCGAGCCGGTAAAAGCAGTAGGCGATGGCGGTATTGATGCGGGCGTCGGCGTTCCGGTGTTTTATCAGGTAATCGAGCGCCTGGCTGAAGTTTCCGCTGTTCATCAGTTTCAGCCCGGCGATGACGTCGAGGGTTGCCCTGCCTTTCCGGCGCCGCTTGTTGCCCATTGCGTGGCGGAGCACCTTTTCGAGAAAGTCCACATCGGGCTGGTGCCGGATCGTATTGAGGAGCTTTAAGGTGACGGCATCGATGAACTCGTCGTACTCCCGGTCGGGCAGCGACGGGAACGATCGGTCGAGAGACGCAGCAACGTGGCCGAAGAATACCGGGAGATTCATCTCGATCGTGTCGATATTCCTCTCGATATACTCGGACATGGAGGCTTCCAGCTGATCGAGTCTCCGGCTCTGGACGGCATCGGGTTGCCACGGCTCCTCCATATTACGTACATGGTTGGGCGATGAAGGGATATTGTTTATTATTTACGCGGCCGCCGCGGCCGGGCGCTGTTCCACGAAACACAAGGTTATTATTTCCCCCGAAACCTTGATTGATCGAGATCTGTTTATGCGATTTATGGAGTTTTCTCGTTATTGCGAGCAGCTTGAGGGTATATCCGGCCGCCTTGAGATGATCGATCTCGTGAGCGGCGTTCTTCCATCGCTCACGGACGAGGAACTCCCTATATTTGTTCGTTTCATCATGGGGCGGGTCTTCGCCGACTGGAGCCCGCTGAAACTCGGTGTGGGGCCGAATCTCCTCTACGAGGCCGTAGCCAACGTTGCCGGGACAAAGAAGGAGGTTGTGCGGGAGACTATCAATACGCTCGGCGATGCCGGCCTCGCCGTCGAGCAGCTCTTCGCCACCAAAGAGCAGAAGGTTATTATCTCCCCCGAAGAGCTCGACCTCATCGAGGTCTACCGCGACCTCGAGCGGATGGCGGTCGCCGGGGGGCACCGTTCGCAGCGGGAGAAGACCCGGGTGGCGGAACGGCTCTTTGCGAACGCCCGGCCGCTCGAAGGGCGGTATCTCTCCCGTCTGATGCTGGAAGAACTCCGGATCGGGATGGGCGAGGGGAACGTCCGTGACGCTATCGCAAAAGCCTTCGCAGTCGACGTTTCCCTCGTCGAGCACGCTCACCAGGCGATGAACGATCTTGGTGAGGTCGCTCTCCTTGCTCGGCGGGGGGCGGATGCCCTCGCAGAGGTGAAGATCGAACTCTTCCGCCCCGTGAAGATGATGCTCGCCCAGCAGGGGACGATCACCGAGCGGATTGAGGAGTACGGGGACGTGGCGGTCGAGTACAAGTACGACGGCAGCAGGTTCCAGTTCCACAAACAGGGTGATACGTGCCGGATCTATTCCCGGAGGCTCGAGGACGTGACAGCTTCCCTCCCCGATATCGCCCGGCTGCTTATGGCCGCAACAGACCGCGACGTGATCCTCGACGGCGAGGCGATCGCGATCAAGGACGGCCGGCCGATGCCGTTCCAGTACGTCATCAGGCGATTCCGGCGAAAGCACCGGATCGACGCGATGATGGAAGAGATCATGCTCGTTCCGCGGGTCTTTGATATTCTCTACCTCGACGGCGAGACGCTGATCGATCTCCCCCTCTCCGAGCGGCGGGAGAAGCTCGAAGAGGTGCTCTCCGAACATATCGCCCCGCAGGTCAGGACGGCCGACGCCACGGCGGCCGAAGGAATCTATGCTGCGGCGCTCGATCTCGGCCATGAGGGCGTGATGGTCAAGGTGCTCGAGTCGCGTTACCTGCCCGGGATCCGGGGGAGGCAGTGGGTGAAAGTGAAACCCGGAGTCGATACGATAGACCTCGTCGTCGTCGGCGCCGAGTGGGGTGAAGGCCGCCGGGCCGGGGTCTTCGGGTCGTTCCTCCTCGCGTGCCAGGACGAGGGACGGTTCCTCACCGTCGGCAAGGTGGCGACGGGCCTTTCTGACGAGATGCTCGCCGAACTCTACGCGCTCCTGAAGGATCGTGTCATCGCCCAGTCGGGAAAAGAGGTGACGCTCGAGCCTGAGTTCGTCTTCGAGGTTGGTTACTCGGAGATCCAGACGAGCCCGAACTACAGCAGCGGATACGCTCTCCGGTTCCCGCGGTTCGTGCGGCTCCGGGAGGATAAAGGCGCGGGCGATATCGAAACGCTCGATGCCGTCCGGGAACGCTACCGGCAGCAGCAGAACGGGGGCGGAGCCGCCCCTTCTTAAAAGTCGAAGAGTGTTTTCTGCGTCTTCAGCTCCGGAACCAGCCTGCTCTCCGGAAGCCAGCGTGCGTTCCCGAGGAGGCGGGAGGCAGCCGCGACCGCTTCGTCGAGGGTGGCATAGGTGCCCGCCGGGTTCTTCATCGCGGCCCGCGCCGCCTCCCTGACCACCCAGGTGCCGAGAGGCGCCCAGTATTCGCTCGAGATGCTGCGGAGCACGATGACCCGTGCCGAACGCCTGATGCTCTCCAGGTACTCCGTCACCGCCAGGCGGGCCGAGTAGTAGGCGCCTGCGAGAGGCGAGTAGCCCGTCTTCTTTTGCCCCTCGCCGTCGACCGCTATCGTCTCCGTCTCTCCCGACCAGAGTGACCGGCGCCCCCAGATCTCGATCATCTCGTACTTCCAGTCCCCCGGAGCGAGGATGCAGACGATATGGTTCCCGTAGAGCGTACCGTCGAAGAGCCGGTATCCCTCGATCGACGGGTAACGGGTAACACTCTTCTTTAGCCCGGTCGAGACCATATCGTCGACCGCCGTGATCGCCCAGCGGGTGGGAACGATGCGGCGCTTCTTCCCGAGGAGTCCCGTCGTGAGGAGTTCCGTGATGCGGTAGACGTCGATCGACGACTCGTGGAGGAGGTTGCAGGCATCCACTGCGGGAAGGTCGGTGTCGGAGGTGATCTTATCCACCGCCCGCTCGACCCGGGCGTTGTCGATGATATCCATCTTCCTGATAGCCCCGGAAAGGCCTACCGGCGCAACCGTTCCGTCGAACCTGACGTCGACCGCGACCGGCTTTGTGAATCGCACCTCGACGTCGAGGGGGCTGCTCGAGAGCGCGATCTCCTGCATGTTGTCGACGACCCGCGCAACCTCCGACGTCCCGCGGATCGTCCGGGCTCGCAGGCCGACGATATCGTCTATCGAGAGGCCGCGGTCGACCCAGACCGGGGGGGTGTCGGGATCGTTGATCAAAAGCGGCCCACCGCTGACGTTCGGGTAGCCGTAACTCCCGACGAAGACCGAGGGCGCCCCGCCCATGTAGTGGTCGGAGGGTTTCACCGCGAGCTGGGCATGGAATCGGCTGATGACCGGGCAGCGTTCAAGCCCGCAAAGTCCCTTCTTTCCCTTGCACTCAGCGCACCGCACCGTTTCCTCCCCGCCTGTCGACCGTTATCCGCACCCGCCCGCCGAGATGTTCGAGTGTTCCTGCGACCCACTCCTCCCAGGATACAGGCTCCTCACCGAGTGATGCAGCGATCTCGCACCCGAGATCGTCGTCGCGTTCTCCTGCTGTCTCCACCACGACCGAGCCTGGTGCATACCCGGCCTGGATGATATCGTCGCCGTCGCCGTCGATGACGCCGAAGACGGGGATGCCATGGTGGGCGCAGATATGCCCGCAGACGGCGGTGGTGTCGTCGCCGATACTGAGCACACCGGCGACGCCCTCCGCTATCTCGCGGTAGAGCGTATGGCCGGCGTGATCGATCACAGCGATCCGTCCCGTCTCGCGTGCCCGTCCGGCATGCCTGGGCACTGCCGACCGGACACGGCCGCTCTTGCACCAGGCGGCGGCAAGGTCGGGGACTCCTCCCCGGAGCAGTTTCTCGACGCCGTGCTGCTTGAGGTCGATCCCGGCGATCGCTTCGATGGTGCCGCTCCCGGATGCCAGCACCACCGTCTCTGCGGTCGCCGTCCCGATAACAACCCCGTTGACGAAGACGGCCTCACCCGGAATGCACCCCCGGATGGTGCGCCCCTCTCCTTTCGTCCCGGCAGATCCGGCTGCTTCCACGATCGGAAACCCGGTCAGGTCGGCGAGGTCTCCGGCAAGCCGGCGGTCACCTTCGTTCCAGACGAAGATCGTCCGGTTTGAGCATTCGACATGGACGAGACCGCGCCCTTCCGGCAGGCGGCCTGCGACAAGCTCGCCGAATATCCGTCCGGACGCTGGTGTCTTCCCGCGGTTGACGAGGAACGCCCGCCCCTGCTCGGCGGCGAGCACGATGCTCGGCCGTGTGTCGGTGCACCGGACGGGGCGACCCGAGGCCTCTGCCGCACACCGGCCCATCACCCCGGCGACCAGAATCCCGCGAGGCCGTACGAGATCTGCGAGCCATCCGGCGTCGCCGCTATCGAAGGCTTCCGGGCCGTGCACGACCATGACCGTGTCCGATGCCGGTGTTCCTGTGTGTTTCTGCCGGTTCATCCTGTCTATCGTCACCGTCCTGACGTGTCGGGTCTCGGGAGATAGGGCACCAGCGCGGCGGCGAGTTTCGCGAGATCCATCGACTGCAGGATAACCTTCCCCGGCCCCGTCAGCGTGGTCAGGAAAAGCCCTTCACCGCCGAAGAGGACGGTCGATACACCGCCGGCCATGGCGATGCTGTAATCGACGGTCTTCTCGAATCCCACAACGAGCCCGGTCTCCACCTTCACGACCTCGCCCGGGGCGAGGGTCATCTCGATGACGTCACCGCAGCAGTGGAGAAATGCCGACCCCGTTCCGGAGAGGCGCTGGAGGACGAATCCTTCTCCGCCGAAGAATCCCGACCGGAGCTTCTTGGTGAAGGCGATATCGAGGTCGATCCCGTGTTCCGAGCAGAGGAAGGCGTCTTTCTGGGCGAGGAACTCGCCCTCCTTCAGGGTTATCGGGAAGATCTTGCCGGGAATGTTGCCGGCGAAAGAGACGTAGCCTTCGCCGCCCTGCGGGGTGAACTCGGTCACGAAGAGGCTCTCGCCGCTGACCATGCGTTTCAGCCCCTTAAAGAGCCCGCCCTTCATGTTGGTCGTAAGCTGCATGTTCCCGCTCATATTCACCATGGCGCCTGCCTCGGCATAGATACTCTCGCCCGCCCCGAGGTGAAGCGTGACCATCTGGAGATTATCTCCCGTTATCTCGTAGCGCATTGTATATCCTCTGGTATCTATTCGGTATAATTGGTTCTCCCCGCCGATAATTTCGACGGCCGGGCAGGAACTGCCGGTATCCCGTTATGTGAGGTGCTGATCGCCGTTTTCCCGGAATATTTCACCCATTCAAAAAAGGCAGGTTTATAATGGCCTGAATCAATAGCCGGCCATTCTCAACCTTTAAATGGATGAACCGGAGTATACATCGCTCGTGAGAATGATCCTGCACGATCCCGTTCCGCGAAATGACCGGATAGTCGGTGCGTATATCACCGAGACCGTCGCCCGCGAGATACTCGAGAGGCAGGGGTATGCCTGCGCCGCCTGCGGGACGGCGGTTACGGCGGATGGGGCGCACTTCGATCACATCGTACCCGTTATTCTGGGAGGACAGCACACGGCCCGGAACATGCACGCGCTCTGTCTCCTCTGCCATCACCGGATGATGCTCCTCCAGCGGGACTGGTTCGCCCGTCGGAGTGACGAAGAGCCAAAGGCATAAGTATTTCGAGGCCTCACCGGTCATCGATGGCATGTGACGACCTCGAAGTGCCGCAGCAGCAGTGGAACTCGACGACCATGAGCCTGCTTGACGGTGCACTATCCCTGGTGACCGACCCCTGCCGTCCCGGCGCAGCCATCTCCGGGTGCTGCCCGCCCCGGCGATCGGCGACCATGCAGTTTCTCGATTCTCTGCTTACCCCCGGAACAGTTCCGAATACCGTCGGGTCGTTCGCGGTGATGGTGCTCGTCATGCCGCGGGTGCCGGTGCCGTTCCGGCTGACCGCGACGGCGGCGGGTATGGCGTCCGGGCTGATCTTCCGGGAGTAACGGTTCTCAGCCGCCGCTCTACTGCCTTTTCTTTCTGCCTGACGATGCGGGCCCGTCCCGGTTCCGCCCGGCAAGGCAGGTCCAGCCGCTGCCGATGAGATCCTCCCGCCCGATCGACCGGAGCCCTTCGCAGACGAGACCGTAATTCTTCGGATCGCGGTACTGCAGGAGGGCGCGCTGAATCCGTTTCTCCCGTCCTTTGGGGACGTGGACGGGCTGCAGGGTGAAGGGGTCGAGCCCGGTGTGGTACATCGCGGTGGAGAGGCTCATCGGGGTCGGGGTGAAGTCCTGCACCTGCTCGGTGTAGAGGCCGGTTTCTCGAATGTACTCGGCGAGTTCCACCATATCCTGAACGCTGCATCCCGGGTGGCCCGAGATGAAGTAGGGCACGAGGTACTGCCGCTTCTGCTTTCCCGCCTGCCTGCTTTCGAACCGTTTCCGGAAGCTTTCGAAGACCTCTTTTCGCGGTTTGTGCATCAGGTCCGTCACCTTCTCCGCGACATGTTCGGGTGCGACCTTCAGGTGACCGGAGATGTGATACTCGGAGAGTTCGTCGAGGAACGTATCGTCCTCCGCCGGGAGAAGGTCGTAGCGGATCCCCGACCCGATGAAGACCCGTTTTACCCCGGGGATCTCACGGAGCCGTCGGAGCAGGTCCCGGTACCGGGCAGCGTCCGCCGCAAGCGTCGGGCACGAGGAGTCACAGCGCCGATCTATGCACGCTCCCTGCTCCTCCCAGCGGCTGCAGGCCATGCCGTACATATTGGCGGTAGGTCCGCCGACGTCCTGGATGACCCCCCGAAAGCCCCGCATCTTTGTTATCCGTTCGACCTCGCGGACGACGGACTCGATACTCCGGCTCTGGATGATCCTGCCCTGATGGTGGGTGAGGGCGCAGAACGAGCAGGAACCGAAGCATCCCCGGTGGCTGGTCACCGACCACCGGACCGGTTCGAGTGCCGGCACGGGTTCGGCGTAGGAGGGATGGGCCTCCCGACTATACGGGAGCTCGTAGATACGGTCGAGCTCGGCGCTGGTGAGGGGGAGTGCCGGCGGGTTCTGGATGACCACAGTCTTCGGGTGCGGCTGTGCGACCGGTCGGCCGCGGACGGGATCCTGCTCCCGGTAGTGGGCGGCGAACGCCCGTGCATAGGCATACCTGTCCTCTTTGACCTCGGTGTATCCCGGCAGGACGACGAACGGGTCGTGGTCGGCCTCCCTCCACGCCCGGACTTCCGTCCGGTAGGCGGTGCCGCGGATATCGGTGAGGTCGGAGATTGCTTCTCCGGCACGGAGGCGGCGTGCTATCTCCGTGACCTGCCGCTCGCCCATGCCGTAGACGAGGAGATCTGCGGGAGCGTCGGCGAGGATGGACTGCCGGACAGAGTCCGACCAGTAGTCGTAGTGGGCGAACCTGCGGAGGCTCGCCTCGATGCCGCCGACGACGATCGGGGTGTCCGGGAAGAGGGCGTGGAGCCGGTTTGTGTAGACGATCGTTGCCCGGTCGGGCCGCCGCGGTCTCCCGCCCGGTGAGTAGACGTCGCTCTTCCTCCGTTTCAGGTTCGGGGTGAAGTGGTTCACCATTGAGTCGACGTTCCCGGCCGAGACGGCGAAGAAGAGGCGGGGTCTCCCGAGCCTCGTAAAGTCGCTCTCCCCTGTCCAGTCGGGCTGCGCGATGATCCCGACCGAATAGCCGGCGTCTGTGAGCACTCTCCCGAGGAGCGCCGCTCCGAACGAGGGGTGATCGACGTAGGCATCTCCGGAGACGATGACGACATCGAACTCACCGACGCCGGGTGAGCCCCGCTCGTTCACCGACATGGGCAGGTGGCGCGGCTGAATGGTGCTGGAAGCGGTCGTCACGGCTGCTCTGCTCCGGGTTCTCCGGGCGGCTCCGGTTCGAGCGTCCGTTCGAAGACCGGCAGAGAAACCCCGGTCTTCTCGTCAGGAAGCCTTACGGCCTGTATGCCGATGAACTCGGTGAGGATCGCCTCTACCACGAGGTATACGCCGACGGTGTTCCGGAGGCACCCGGTCAGCGACGTTATGCCTCTCCCGGCAGCCGCATGGAGGTGGATTGAAGGCCCTTCCGTGCCCGGGTAGACGGTTCCGAACCCGAGGAGTTCCCAACCGCCGTAGATATTCTCGTGGTGGGGCACCGGCGGGATAACCGGCTCTTTCGGCCCCGTGACGAGCTGCCCTTCCCGGAGTGCGCCGAGGAGCTGGATAGTCCCGGTCTGCACGTCCACCGCCCGGACGAAGCGCCGGAGTTCGGTGAGCAGATCCTCTCCGTCGTCGAACCGGATTGTAAAAACCCTGCCGATATGGCCCTGCGAATACTGCATACAAATCGTCCTTATTGCTGTTAGATGAACGCTCCGTGGTATTAATATTCGTGGCTCGCCGGAGCTCCCGGGCAGCGTACCCGGGATCACCTTCATTACTCTCCGTGCCCATTCACCGTTTCATGTCTGCCGGAGGAGCCATGCCCGGGGTGGCCAGGATCGGGGAGATCGAGTACCTGCGGGGTTTTGCTATCCTCGCAGTCGTCGCCGTCCACGTCTCCGCCTTCTTCACCGAGGTCGCCCGGTTCGATACTCTTGCGGCTGTGAACCTCGGCGTCTATATCGCCACGCACTTTGCGGTTCCGCTCTTCCTCTTCATATCCGGGTTCGTCCTCACGCTCAGGTACCAGGGCACCTACCCGCTATCCCGTTTCTACAAAAGGCGGTTCATGACGATAGGGCCGCCGTATCTCCTCTACTCCGGCGTATACATTCTTCTCCCTGCTCTCGGCGCCCTCTACCTCACCGGAACATTGCAGCTGCCCTCCGTCGACACAGCCCTGGCTGCCTTCCTGACGGGCACCGGCCACTACCATCTCTGGTTCTTTGTTCTGATCGCCCAGTTTTACCTGCTCTTCCCGCTCATCTTCCGGGGCTATGTCGCCGTCGAGCGACCCGGGGCGGTGTTATTCCTGCTTCTTACGCTGCTCTTCGTGCAGACCCTCTGGAATGTCGGCGCACACCTTATCGGGGCGTATGCAGGAACGGTCTGGTACTCGGTGCTGATACGGATCTTCGTCTCGCACCTTTTCTGGTTCGTCCTCGGTATCGCCACCTGCCGGCATTACGATACGTTCCTCGAGATCAGGCGCCGTCTCCCCTGGCAGGCGATGCTCGGAGTCTCTGTCTCCGTCACGGTCCTTCTCACCGCGATGTGGTCGATCGGGATCGCCGAATCCGGAAGTTTCAGCACCGTCTCACCGGCATACTTCTGTGTCTACAGGATAGCAGAACCGCTCATGTATCTGCCGATCTTTCTCGTTCTCTTCACCGCCGCGCAGCGCCTGGCTCCCTCGGCATCCCGCAGTTCGACCGCTCTTCGCAGCATCGGCGAACACTCCTACGGCATTTACCTCATCCACCCGCTCGTCATCGCGATACTGCTCGGCGTTTTCGCAGAGCTGAGCCTCGGCTACTCCTCGTGGCTCTTCTACCCGGTGCTCTTCGTTGCGACGGTTGCGATAACCTACGGCTTTGTGCGGGCGCTCGGGGCTCTGCCCGGGAGCGGTCTTGCTCTCGGGGTGCGGCGAAGCGATCCGGCGGCGGCTGTGGGCGAAAAGAGGCGTGGCTCCGCAGGCGGTTCACCGGAGGAGCTCTGAGCCCTTCGCCCCTGTCCGGGGGGGTTTTTACACCGGTTGTGCCATCTGCGGTCTCACGTCCGAGACATTGGCCGAGTACACCCGGTACGTCGTAACCTCAGGCGGAGACGAGATGTATTCCGTAAGATCGCGGGAGGCCTCCTGGAAGAGTCCCTGCATGGAGGACCTCGCCGCCTCTTCGTTCTCCCAGAGGCTGATGGCGGTCATGGAGTCCGGGTTCTCCTGCGGCATCAGGAAGAGGTGCCCCATAAAGCCGTCTGTTTTCTGTGCGTTCGCCTTAATCTGTTCGATTGCGTTAAAAGCGCTCTCACGCCGACCGCTCTTGAACTTCCATACTGACATTCGTGCAACTACCATGGTGATCGGAGGCCTCCATACGGGGCATCCGTATTATGCCTTGCGCTTCACCGAAACTGGAGGCTCAATCTATTCATCTATGATCCGTGACGGGGTGCAGCGTTGCTGGGTCTTTGAAGAGGCAGCCGCGCTCTATGGCATCCCGGAAGAGTGTGGAGGAAGTTATTGCAGCCGTTCCGGGAGCGCTCCAAACAGGAGGACATTCGAGAGGCGTTGAGAACATATCGGAAGGCGAATCCCGATAAACGGCTCGGCATCGCCCTCGGCAACTTCAAGTCGCACCACGCGACTTTCGTCAGGCAGTAGGCCGCTTGTAACTCCGTCTAGTGCACCTTCCCCGCCATACTCGCCGGATCTCAATCCCATCGAGCAGGTCTGGCGAGCGATCAAGCGGGAGGTCTCGGCAATGTTTGTCAGGGGCTACGAGCACATGATCGCCACGATTGCACGGGCATTTGAGCAACTGGCGGAGAAGAAAGCCTACTGGGAGAAATTGGTGAAGATGTTCTTGAGTCCAAAGTATGCTTCAAAGATGTTGAGTCAGTAACTATACTCTTGATAAACATCTTAAGGAAAGGTTTGAAATGTGGAAAGGATGTTAATTGATAATTCTTCCAATTAACAGTTTTAGAATTTGAGAATTCAGGTTGTTTCCAAAATCAATAGGAGTCGAACTCTTGTCGGAACCTTGATGATGGACTGATTTGAACATTGGGAGCAAATAAGATGGAGAACGAAATCAAATTATTCTATGATTTAATGGCAGAAAGAACCGCCGATGAATGGTATGGTGAAGATATACTGAAACCAACAATACAAGATTTTCTTTCATTGCTGCCGCCAAGTCCACAAATTCTTGACCTTGGTTGCGGCCCTGGTCATGAAAGCATGAGATTGAGCCAGGCGGGAGCAAAAGTTGTAGGTGTTGATTTCAGTAAAAAATGCATTGATATTGCACGCCAACATTGTCCTCAATGCAAATTTGCAATAGAGGATTTTCGTTTTTTAGATGATGTATATGGAAGGTTTGAAGGAGTTTTTGCCTGTGCATCATTGGTCCATATAGGTCCCAGCGAATTGGGAGTAGTTTTGAGTAATATTAAAAAAGTACTCGTTGATGGTGGCTACGTTGCCATTATTATTGTTGAGGGAGAAGGGATCAATGAAAAATTCAGTATGCTAGATGTCGATGGAAGAAAACTGAATAGAACGTTTTACTTATATACTCAAAATTACCTGTGCGAAGAGGCTGAAAAAGCAGGGTTGGAATATGTTCGTGAAGGTTATCTTGATGAGAAACTAAGAAAAGATGGTTGGCGGAACTATCTGTTTAAATCTAGATGATATGAAGGATCTCATCCCAGAATTCTCCAGATCATCATGGCACATGCCAGGCGGATTAGCCCGAGGAATGAGTGTTCATAGCGCTCATATCGGGGAGTAACCTTTTTGAACGCCTCAATCCAGCTGAAGAATCGTTCGATGGCGCTGCGCTTTTTGTAAAGTTCCGGATCGAACCAGAATGGCCTTCCTCGCTTCGGGTGTATCCAGGATCTCCGGTTGACGGGGATATTGCTCCTGATTCCCCGGTTCCGGTTGTACTGACGAATCTTCCGGGCATCATGAGCCGCATCTGCCGAGATGATCATTGGTTGCTCCTCCGTCCCGGGAATCGCAAATGCTTCGAGGGTTGGTTCATAGAGCCGGGAGTCATGGACATTGGCGGGTGGAATCGTGCAGGCAAGGGGGAGACCATTTCGATCGACCAGAGCACTCAGCTTGTTCCCGTTCACCTTCTTATAGCCATCATAGCCGGTTGATCCCCCTTTTTAGCCGCGATATCCTTGGTATCGGTGGAACAATGCGTGAGATCGACCTTTCGGATCTCATACCCCGACTGGAGAAGGTCGAGGAAGATCGCCTGGTACACCCCCTTCTCGCAGAGTTCGAGGTGGTACCGATGAACTGTCGATTTCGTGCCGTATTTCTCCGGTACGTCGCGCCAAGTGCAGCCGGTGGTCAGGACGTACAGGATACCGTTGATCAGCCCGCGGGGGTCACGCCGTGGTCGGCCGATGTGCGGCTTCGTTGGAGGAAGGTATTTCCGGATGACTTCCCAGAGATCACCGTCAATTTCCCGGAAGGCCATGACTCCAGGTTTTATTCAAGAGGCCTTATAATTATGGGGTGACCTCAAAATTACTGGCGCTCATATCGTCGATATACTCCCTGGGTTATGCTCCGTTTCGCCATCAGCACGATATATGCCGGCGAATATGGTTGTCGATATCTGGTCTCTGAGAACCACGCTAAAATCAGAAAATAACGGTGAATCAGCCTTGTTTTAAGGCGAGGTGAGAGGTGTTTTCCCTCACCCCGGCACCCGGATCGATGAGGAAGAGGTGACGATCGTTCCCGCTACACCCTCTCCGGGGGTGCATGCCGTTCGACGGTTGTATTCACGATATCCTTTCCCGTTTCCATCGCCCCCGTCAGGCGCTCGATATACTCGCTCCCCACCTCGAGGTACCGGAGCACCTCGTGGGCGAGCGCCATGCAATCGTCGCCGAGCTGCACCAGCCACGTAACGAACTCCCACATGGATGCGGCGGTGCCGAGCACGCTCTCCGGTGCGTCGCGGTCGGGCAGCGAGAGGTTGGCGACTCCCGTGCTCACGGCCGCTACGACGGCGAAGCAGAGCAGGATTACAGAGATCTGCCTCATGCCGCCATCTTACCGGCCGCAAGCTTCGCGATCTCTGTTGCGTCCGCCAGCGTCACCTTTCCGTCCGCGGCAGTATACGCCGTCTGGGTGACGACGACGCTCTTGACGAACCCGACCTCGGCCGTCCCGCCCCTGATCGCACCGTAGCTCTCGTCCGGGATCGTGAGCGGGATGGTGCGGGCTCCTGCCTGTGCCTTTGCTGCGGTGTAGGCCTCGTTTGCCTCGTCATCGGTTGCATACATGGTCGACCGGATCGTTACCGTATCGCCGTTCGTGTTCCTGAGGGCGACGGTCACCGACGATCCCTCGTAGACGGCGCTCTCGAGGTTCCAGGCGGCGGCAAGGTCCTGTGCCGTCACCGCCAGGTCTTCGAGCGCCGCTTGCGTCGCGGGATCGATGGTCGGAACTGCGGCGGCGCCCGACGGGAGGGTGACGTCGGGGCGGGTGATCTCGGGTCTCGCCCCTTCGTCCGCCAGCGCTGTCGAACGGGTGGAGGTGCACCCTGCCGAGAGGACGGCGGAGGTGAGGATGCAGAGGATAAGGAGGATGGAAAGCGACCTGTTCTTCATATACAACGGTACCGTACCGGCTCCAGTTAAGGCCTTCGCTCCGGTATGCCTGCCGGAGGACAAGGCGATTTTCGGTGATGTCAGTAAGGGCGGTATCTTGCGGTCACCGGCGATCCCGTCGAAGGGCTCCGGATGCAGCTCAGGCGATGTGGGGAGAACGATCGGCTCCGGCCGGGAAGGGCGCTGCCGCCACGTCCGTCCCGGGGTTTGCAGCCGTCGTAGAGACCGTCGCCGTCAATATCCGTAGATCTGGCAGGGCTCGTCCTTCGTCAGCGGCAGCGGGACGGGGTCGGTCGGGTACACCATGTACAGCGGCGAGGTGCCCGGGTGTACCGGTGTACACCGCGTGGTGTCACCGAGCGAAGGCGATTCCTGGGGAATGGCATTGATTCGAGACTCAAATGCGGTTTTCGCCCCGACATGTACACCATTCTCCAGAGCACAGACACATGCAGTGTGAGAGGAGCGAGCACGCTGTCCGGACTGTGCCCCCCGATCCTGGTGTACATCAGTACTCTGAGATACGCTTTTTGTACTATACAGAAGAGTATCAGCAGATTCCTCCCCGGTTTCGCCGTTTTGATAGTGGCAGCACGTGGTGTACATACGGTGTACATCTGCTGCCATGGTGTACGTGTCATCACCGTCCTCGTCACTCCGGATTGCAACTCTGCATACTCCTCCGCCCGCTCGTATGCCGCGACCTCCGGAGAGTAATCTCCCTCTGGAGACTCCTGGAAAAATGTGACCCGGCCTTCCTCGCTACGAAACCGTCGCCGCACGAACGATGCTTCTCAAGGAGAGAGAACAACAAAAGAAAGATGGGCTCGCTGAGATTCGAACTCAGGACCTCCGCCATGTCAAGGCGACGTCATAACCAGCTAGACCACGAGCCCGGTGTGCCTTGTGCTCTATACCGTTGATCTCATGGATATATAAGAATTCTCTTTTGCAGTTCCGCGGGGAGAGGCGCCGCCCGCCGGTACGGCCGAAGAAAAGGGGGAAAGAGGTGGTCTTTCTCTAGATCTCTGCATGCTTCGCGGTGTGAATACCGCCGACCGCGCGGACCTCGTCCATGGCGCCCGGGGGAACGTCGCTGTCGACGGTCAGCACCATCAGTGCCTCCTCGCCGGGCTTGTTCCTGCCGACCTGCATCCCCGCAATGTTGACGTTCACCTGCCCGAGGATGGTAGCGACCTTGCCGATAATCCCGGGTTTGTCGGTGTGGCGCGAGATGACGACGTGGCCGGTCGGTGTCAGGTCGGTCATGTATCCGCCGATGCTCACGATACGCGGTTTGTTCTGGCCGGAGAGGTTGCCGCTCACCGACTCGGTCATCCGGTCGGTCTTCACGGTGATCGTGATGATATTCTTAAACCCGTAGGCCTCTTCGGTCGTGGTCTCGCTCATCCGGATCCCGCGCTCTTTCGTCACGAACTCGGCGTTGACGATGTTGATCGGCACCTGCAGGATCGGGTCGAGCAGCCCTTTCAGAGCGGTGCGGGTGATGTACTTCGTGTTCGGTATCCGGGCGATCTCGCCGCCGTAGATGATCTCGACCGACTCGACCGGCCCTTCCACGAGCTGGATTAAGAGCCTGCCCATCTTCTCCGCAAGCCGTGCATAGGGCTCGACGATCTCCGCCTGCTCCGGCGGCACCATCGGCGCATTGACCACGTACTTGGCAGCGCCGCCTTCGAGGACGCTGATGCACTGCCGTGCCACCGAGATGGCCACGTTCTTCTGCGCCTCGACGGTGCTCGCACCGAGGTGCGGCGTGACGATGACCCGGTCGATCTCGAGGAGCGGCGATGCCGTCGGCGGCTCTTCCTCGAAGACGTCGAGTGCCGCTCCGGCGACCTTGCCGCTCTTCACCGCATCGGCAAGGGCTGCTTCGTCGATGATACCGCCGCGGGCGCAGTTGATGATCCGCACGCCGTCCTTCATGGTGGCGATGCTCTTTGCGTTGATGACGTGGCGTGTCTCTTTGATCAGCGGCGTATGCACCGTGATCACGTCGGCCACCCGGAAGAGCTCGTCGAGCGGCAGCAGTTCGACACCGAGTTGTGCGGCACGCTCCTTGCTGATGAAGGGGTCGTAGGCGACGCACTTCATCTCGAGCGCCCGTGCACGCTTCGCCACTTCCTGGCCGATACGGCCGAACCCGACGATCCCGAGCGTCTTGTCGTTCAGCTCGACGCCCATGAATTTCGACCGCTTCCACTCCTTTTTCTTCAAGGATGCGTTCGCCTGGGGGATGTTCCGGGCGAGGGAGAGCATCATCGCCATGGTGTGCTCCGTCGCCGCGAGCGTGTTCCCCTCGGGCGCGTTCGCCACGATGATACCCCTGCGCGTCGCCGCATCCATATCGATATTATCGACGCCGGCACCTGCACGGCCGATGAACCTGATCTTCGCCCCCGCGTCGATGACGCGTGCCGTAACTTCCGTACCGGAGCGCACGAGAAGTGCATCGTATTCTCCGATCGTTTCGACGAGCTGATCCTCGCTCAGATCGGTTCTGACATCCACGTTGCAAAATTCCCGCAGAATGTCGAGCCCTTCATCTGCCAGCGGATCGCTGACCAGCACTCTGTAGCTCACAGTAATAACCCATACTCAATCTGCATCATCGGTATTCATGCTTTTTCTTCCGAAATGTTTTAACTGATGATGAGAAGTATATGTGTGGTGCGAGCATGAAACAAATGCCCAATGTTCTGTGGCTCGAAGAGATAAAGAAGGAAGATATCGTCTCTGTAGGGGGAAAAGGAGCCTCCCTGGGCGAAATGACCTCCATAGGTCTCCCGGTGCCGACGGCATTTGTGGTGACTGCCCAAGCATTCCGCAGGTTTCTGGTTGAGTCGGGAATCGAAGAAACGCTCTTCAGAAGGCTCGATCGCCTCGACGTCGACGACACGGATGCTCTTGAGGCCGTGGCGCGCGATGCCCAGGATCTCGTCCTGAACGTCGGTATTCCGGAGCAGATCCGGGATGATATCACCGGCGCGTACTCCCGGATGGGCGAGGGCGGCATGATCGTTGCCGTCCGGTCGAGCGCGACCGCCGAAGACCTGCCGGAAGCAAGCTTTGCCGGTCAACAGGAGACATTTCTGAATATCAAGGGAGACGCCGATCTCCTTGAGGCTGTCCAGAAGTGCTGGGCATCCCTCTATGGCGAGCGGGCGATCTACTATCGCTCAAAGCAGGGATTCGACGACCGGTCGGTCAATATCGCCGTTGTCGTCCAGCAGCTCATCCCGTCCGAAAAGGCCGGCGTCCTCTTCACGTCGCATCCCGTCACCGGCGAACCCTTAACGATCATCGAAGGGTCGTGGGGTCTCGGCGAGGCTGTGGTATCGGGCAGCGTCTCGCCCGATAAGTACGTCTTCGACCTCCGGACGGAGCGGGTCGTCGACCGCCTGATCGCGGAGAAAGAGATCGCCATCCTTGCTGACGGTGGAAAGGGGACGAAGATCGTCGACCTGACGCCGGAGCAGCGTGATGCAGCGGTACTCTCCGACGAAGAGGTGGCACGCCTCTCCATGCTCGGTAAGATCGCGGAAGACCACTACGGTATCCCGCAGGATATCGAGTGGGCGATCGTGGATAAGGAGTTCTTCATCCTGCAGTCCCGCCCGATAACGACTATCAAGCGCTCCGAGATAACGCTCCCGGGTAAAGTTGAGGGCGGCGAACTCGGAGCGGTTCTGCTCGAAGGGCAGGGTGCATCTCCTGGTGTCGGCAGCGGCAGAGTAGCCATCGTCCGTGACATGAAGGATGCGAGAGCGGTCAAAGAAGGCGATATCCTCGTCGCAAAAATGACCAACCCCGACATGGTTCCTGCAATGCGGCGGGTCCGCGCGATCATCACCGACGAGGGAGGCATGACCTGCCACGCGGCGATCGTCAGCAGGGAGCTTGGCACCCCGGCGGTCGTCGGGACGAAGAAGGCGACGAAGCTCCTCAAGGCCGGCCAGATGGTCACCGTCGACGGCGAGAAAGGCCTCATCTATGAGGGTGTTCTCGAGACGCCGAAGCAGGAGGTCGCCGCAGCGCCGGTTGTCGCCCAGGCTGCACCGGTCATCACCGGCACGCTCGTCAAGGTGAACGTATCCCTCCCCGAAGCGGCACAGCGTGCCGCCGCAACGGGTGCGGACGGCGTCGGGCTGCTTAGAATCGAGCACCTGATCCTCGGCCTCCAGAAGACGCCGGGCT
This sequence comes from Methanoculleus taiwanensis, assembly GCF_004102725.1. NCBI lineage: Archaea > Methanobacteriati > Methanobacteriota > Methanomicrobia > Methanomicrobiales > Methanomicrobiaceae > Methanoculleus > Methanoculleus taiwanensis. Next base: position 919,808 of record NZ_LHQS01000001.1, read on the forward strand.
GGTACATCAACGAGGGGAAAGAGGATGAGTTCATCCAGTCGCTCTACGACGGCATCAAGGTCGTTCTCGACGCTTTCCCCGGAAAACCTGTCTGGGTGCGGACGCTCGATGCCCCGACCGACGAGTTCCGGAACATGGAGGGCGGTGAGGAAGAGCCGGTCGAGCACAATCCGATGCTCGGGTGGCGCGGCATCAGGCGCGACCTCAACAGCCCCGACCAGTTCCGGATGCAGGTCGAGACCTTCAAGCGGCTCTGGTCTGCCGGGTACGACAACCTCGGCGTGATGTTCCCGCTGGTGAACCACCCCGACGAGTTCCTCCAGGCGAAGGCGATGATGAAGCGCTGGGGCGTCGATGTGGAGAACGTGACCCTCGGCATCATGGTCGAGATCCCGAGCAGTGCCATCCTGATCGAGGAGTTCATCGAGGCCGGGATTAAATTCGCCTCCTTTGGCACGAACGACCTCGTGCAGTACACCCTCGCCATCGACCGGAACAACGAGAACGTCGCCGATATGTACAAGCCGAAGCACCCTGCGGTGCTCCGCCTCATCGATATGGCGATCAAGGCGTGCCGTGCGCACGGCGTCGAGTGCTCCATCTGCGGTCAGGCAGGCTCCGACCCGTCGATGGCGACGTGGCTCGTCGAACACGGCATCTCGAGCGTCTCCGCGAACATCGACGCGGTGCCCCGGATACGCGAGGCCGTAGCCCGGAAAGAGAAACAGATGATACTTGACCTGGCGAGACGAAACAATGCGTGAACGCGGGTGCTCTGAGGAAGAACTCTTTTCCTTCCTCTCTTCGAAGAGGAGAGAGGATCTCGGGTATCACAATATCTTAAGTTCAATGTGCACCTCGCCCCACCCGGTGGCCGAACGGGTGCACGCGATGTTTCTCGAGACCAATCTTGGAGACCCCGGTCTCTTCCGGGGAACCGCGTCGCTTGAAGATCTGCTGGTCCGGCGGATCGGTGAACTGATGCACCACCCCGATGCGGGTGGGTATGCGACCTCGGGAGGAACCGAGTCGAATATCCAGGCGCTCAGAATCGCAAAGAAGCGAAAACCGGTGGCATCTCCGAACGTCGTGGTTCCGGCGTCCGCCCATTTCTCGTTCGAGAAGGCATGCGACATGCTCTCGCTCGAGATGCGGACAGCGCCGGTCGATGCCTGCTACCGGATGGAGGTCGATGCGCTGGACGGGATCGTCGATAAGAATACTGTCTGCATCGTCGGGATCGTCGGGACGACGGAGTACGGCATGATCGATCCGATAGCGCGCCTCTCCGAACTTGCAGAAGAGCGGGAGACCTTCCTCCACGTCGACGCAGCATTCGGTGGCATGGTGGTGCCGTTCCTCCAGAACCCCGCGCCGTTCGACTTTCAGCTTCCCGGCGTCGACAGCATCTCGGTCGATCCCCACAAGATGGGGATGAGCACGATCCCGGCAGGCTGCCTGCTTGTCCGGGATGCCCGGATGTTCACCTGCTTAAATGTTGACACCCCATATCTTACTGTCAAGCAGGAGTGCACGCTTGCCGGAACCAGATCCGGTGCCTCGGTCGCCGCAGCGCTCGCCGTCCTCGAATATCTTGGTAAGGACGGCATGCGTGCAATCGTTGCAGGCTGCATGGAGAATACCCGCCGGCTTATAGAAGGGATGGAGACGTTCGGCTGCCCGCGTGCGGTGACGCCCGACGTCAACGTCGCGACCTTCGTCTGCGACGCTTCGCCGGCCGGGTGGCGCGTCTCGAGAACCCGGAACGGGCATATGCGGATCGTCTGCATGCCGCACGTGCACCGCGATGTCATCGAGGCATTCCTGCGTGATATGGGTGAACTGAATGCTTGAAAGGCTCGTTGAATCACTGGAAGCCTCCCCGATGACGAAGCGGGGAGATTACAACTACTTTATCCACCCGATCACCGACGGTGTCCCGATCTGTGAACCGGCGCTCCTCCGGGAGGTCGGGTGCGCGATGGTGCGGATGCTCGATCTCGAAGGGGTCGATAAGATCGTGGTCGCCGAGGCGATGGGGATCCATATCGGGGTCACCCTCTCGCTGATGACCGATCTTCCCCTCGTTATCGTGAGAAAGCGCCCGTACGGGCTCCCGGGCGAGGTTGCGATCCACCAGACGACCGGCTACTCGAAAGGCGAGCTGTACCTCAACGGGGTCAGTGAGGGCGACCGCGTCGTGATCGTCGACGACGTCTGCAGCACGGGCGGCACCATGCGTGCCATCCTCAGCGCGCTTGATCAGATCGGTGCCGAGGTTGCGGATATCTGCGTTGTGATCACGCGGGGCGATGAGGATATCGGTCGGCCGTTCAAGACCCTGGTCAAAGTGGCTGTCTCCGAATCCGGAGTGCGTGTCGTTGATACCTACCGATGATCTCATCGTGCGGCTGCGCAGCCGCGGTCTCTCGCGGGTCGCTCTCCAGTTTCCGGCAGGGCTGAAGCGGGAGGCATGGCCGGTCGCCTCGGCGCTCCGCGAAGCGGGGTTCGAGGTTGTCATCAGCGGCGATCCCTGTTACGGCGCCTGCGATCTCGACCGCGACGCTCTCGCGCTCGCGGAGGTACTGGTGCACTTCGGGCACGCCCCCGTCGAGGAGAGGGAGAACGTGATCTACGAGACGGTTCGCTCCGTCATCGACGTCGGTGCCCTTGCGGCAGCCCTGCCGCTTCTCTCGGGACGATCACTCGGTCTCGTCACCACCGTCCAGCACGTCCACCAGATCGACGAGATGGCGGCGTTTCTCGAGGAGCAGGGGTTCAGAGTCAGCGTGGCGCCGGGTGACGGGAGAGCGCCCCTCTGCGGCCAGGTGCTCGGGTGCAACTTCCAGGCGGCGCGCTCGACGGGGGCGGAAGAGATCCTCTATGTCGGAACGGGTCTCTTCCACCCAATCGGTGTGCAGCTCGCGACGAAAGCCCGGGTGATCGCGCTCGATCCCTACACCGGGGCGGCAGAGGAGGTGGATGCCTCCCGTCTGATCCGCCGGCGGTTTGCCGTGATGGAGAAAGCCCGCGATGCCGAAAGCATCGGCATCATCGTCAGCACGAAGAGCGGGCAGCAGCGGCTCGACCTTGCCCGGAGACTCGTCCTGCTCTCCGAGCGTGCCGTTCTCGTCACGATGCGCGAAGTCTGCCCGGACGAACTCTTAAACCTCGGGTTTGACTGCTACGTCAACACCGCATGCCCACGGCTTGCCTACGACGATCAGGTGCGGTTCCCCGCGCCGGTGCTGAGCCCCGCGGAGTTTGAGATAATCTGCGGCATTCGGAGTTTTGACGACTACATCATCGACGAGTTCCTTTCTGCATGAACCTCCGCCAGCTTGAGATGAAACTCGCGCGCCTCGAGGGGTTTGCACGCCCGTCCGCAAGGCTCGAACAGTACCAGACGCCTTCCAGCGTCGCGGCGCGCCTCCTTTTTCACGCCTATATGCAGGGCGCTATCGAGGACAAGCGTATCTGCGACCTCGGGTGCGGCACCGGGATCCTTGCATGCGGCGCCGCGCTGCTCGGGGCCTCCTCGGTCGTCGGGATCGATATCGATCCGCTTGCCGTCGATCAGGCAGAGAAGAATGCTCGGGCGATCGGTGCGGAGATCGAGTTCGTCGTCGGCAACGTCGCGAGCCGGGATATCGACTGGACGGCGTTTACCGCCGATACCGTCGTCATGAATCCGCCGTTCGGGGCGCAGAAGGTGCACGCGGACAGGCCGTTCATCGACCGCAGCCTCGAGCTTGCCGGGGAGGTCTACGGGATATTCAACGCAGGTTCGCGCTCTTTTGTGGAGGCGTATACCGAAGGGCGCGCCGCGATCGACGAGGTGATCTCGTGCACCTTCCCGATACCCCGCACGTTTGCCCATCACCGGAAAGAGCGAGCAGATATCACCGTCGAGGTCATACACTTCCACCGTATCTGATACCGTGACATCAAAGGCGAAATCTGTCTGGGGGCTTTCTGCGGCTCATCTGGTGACCGATCTCTACTCCCCCGTTCTCCCGGCGATCATGCCGCTCCTCATAGCACAGGAGGGCTACACCTACCTCCTGGCAGGCCTGATCATAACGGTCTACAACCTCACCTCCTCGCTCGCCCAGCCTCTCGTCGGGTGGGCATACGATACGAAGGGGCTCTCCGTTCACGTCAGCATAAGTGTCCTCTTAAGTGCGGTCTTTATCTCCATCATCGGGCTCGTCACCGACTATACTCTCGTCCTCGTCTGCGCCGCAATTGCTGCGCTCGGGCATGCCTTCTTCCACCCGAGCGCTCTTGGAGCGGTCAGCAGGTTGACGCAGGATGCGAGCAGGGGCAGGATCACCTCGTACTTCGTCGTCGGGGGGAATCTCGGGTTCGCCATCGGGCCTATCTGCGCCGGAGCGGTCGTCGCGCTCCTGGGTCTGCCCGGGCTCGTGGTTCTCGTCATTCCCGGTCTCGTGATGGCCCTCGTCCTCCGTGCGATCCTCCCCGCTCCCCGGCCGCAGGCGCGGCACACCGTCTCAGCCGCGCCCCGCGGAGAGGCGGTCCCTCTCCGGCCGATCGCTATTCTGGTGATAGCATCCGCGCTCCGGGCATGGGCGATATTCGCCTCCGTTGCATACCTGCCGACGTTCCTCACCGTGCGCGGCATCGATCTCGTGACGGCGAACCTCCTGGTATCCGGGATGCTCGTCGCAGGAGTGATCGGCCAGGTCGTGGGAGGCACGCTCTCCGACCGCTACGGGCGCAAAGAGTACACGCTCCTCGGCCTCGTCGTTGCGATACCGCTCTTTTATCTCTTCCTCACGACCGGAGAGTGGATCTCGCTCGTCATCCTGATGATCTTCGGGTTCACGCTCTGGTCGACGTTTTCGGTGACCATTGCGATGGCGCACGAACTGATGCCGAGAAACGTCGGCGTGATCTCCGGCCTGATGCTCGGGCTTGCGGTCGGCGCCGGCGGGATGGGCGTTGCTGTGACGGGGTATATCGCCGATACCTTCTCGCTTGAGGCCGCGCTCATGACGATACCCCTGCCGGTCATCGCGGCGATTCTGCTCTTCTCCGTGGTTCCGTACCCCTGGAAGAGTCTTGCACGCTCCTTTCCCGTTCATCGGTAACCGGAGCGGCAGACGTATTCCTTAAGTACAGGAACGGCCGAAGAGGAGCACGATGGTTACCCGGTTCCAGCGGTATGGCCAGATCGCCGACGTCCTGATCAAGTACGGGTTCGGCATCCTCGTCGAGGAGGTCTTTCCCGGCTCGGAACGGCTCCGGGCGTTTAAACGGCGGGGGCAGAAGGAAGAACTTCCGGCATACGTGCGTGTCCGCCTTGCCATCGAAGAACTCGGGCCTACGTTCATCAAGTTCGGCCAGATCATGAGCACCCGGCGGGAACTGCTTCCGCCCGAACTGATCGTGGAACTGCAAAAACTGCAGGATCAGGTCGCTCCCCTGCCGTATGATGAGGTAAAACCGGTTATCGAGGATTACTGCCCCGTTTTCGGTGACTGTTTTGACCTCATCGAGGAGGAACCCTTCGCCGCCGCCTCGCTTTCACAGGTGCACCGCGCCGTGCTGAAAGACGGATCCGTTGTCGCACTCAAGGTGCAGCGCCCCGGGATCGTCGACCTCATCGAGACGGATCTCTTAATCCTCCAGTCACTCGCCGAACGGGTCGAGAGCATGTACCCCGATCTCCGGGTCTACAATCCCCGGGGTATGGTCGATGAGTTTGCCGTGCAGATCCGGCGGGAACTTGACTTCACCCAGGACGGGAAGAACGCAGAAAGGATCGGCCGCAATATGCGGGAGGTTCGCGGTGTTCGTGCTCCGAAGATTTACTGGCAGTATACCGGCACCCGCCTGCTCACCATGGAGTACGTGGAAGGTGTCCGGATCGATGACCTCCCGGCCCTCCGGGAGATGGGTCTGCTCCCGCGAGAGATTGCCGAGCGGGGCTTCTCCGCCTACATAAAGCAGATATTCATCGACGGCTTCTTCCACGGCGACCCGCACCCGGGTAACCTTCTGGTGACGGAGAAAGGGTTTATCGTTTTCCTTGATTTCGGGATCGTCGGCGTCCTGCGGCCCGAGAAGAAACGGCGCCTCATCAATCTCCTTCTTGCCATCGTCAACTCCGACGTCGATCGGACCATGGACGCGCTGCACGACCTCGGCATCACCATCAAACCTGAAGATGTCGACAGCGTCAAGGACGAACTCTACGTCGTGCTCATCGATTACCGGGACGCTCAGCTCGGGCAGTTCAATTTCGGGATGGCGTTGATCGGCCTGACCGACACCCTTCGCAGGTACCGGATCCGCGTTCCGCCGGCGTTCATGCTGATGACGAAGGTGATCATCATGGTGCTCGATGTCGGCACGGAGCTTGATCCGACGTTCAACTTCGATCGAAACATTCGGCCTCATCTCACTGCGATTGCAGCCCGGGAGAGGTTCTCGCCGGAGAAACTGCTCGATGTCGGGCATGTGATAAACGATGCCATCGATAGCCTTGTCCGGCTCCCCCGCTCCTTCGCCGAGACGTTGCAGAACGTCACCGAGGGCTCGATCACGCTCGAGATGGAGAAGAGCACCATCGACCGGGTAGAGCAGATGCTCGATCACGTGACCGACAAGATCCTGGTCGGTTTTATCGTCGCCGCTATCGTCGTTGGTTCGTCGCTCGTCCTCCAGGTCTCGGACGTCACCCTGCCGGACTACATAACGTGGATCGCCATTCTCGGGTATGCAGTCGCGGTGGTGGTCGGGTTCTACGCGATCTACCACGCTATCGTGTACGGGCGCGGAACCTGACCGCGCCCTGTCTGAAGAAGAAGGGAGAAGAGAGGGCTTCTCGATGGGCTACCGGGGCGGCCGTCACTCGGCCTTCTTCTTAAAGTAGAGGTTGCAGTGGCATCTGCCCGCCTCTTCGATCTCCTGGTCGTGGTAGATACAGGGGCAGATAATGATCTTGTCCTTCTCGGGCTCTCCGCTCCGGAGGCGGCAGGGACAGTACTGCTCGCCGAACCGTTCCTTGTTCCGTGCCAGCCCCCGAAGGACTGTGTTCAGCTGCTTCTCATTGGGATTGAGTACCCATCCCCGTTCCTTCGCGTATCGTTTCGCCCAGACCCGCATCTCTTCAATCGATTCTTCTTCTGTCATAGTCTGCTCCTTGTATCGGGTATTGAGATATTATTTCTGTTGTTCGACGTGTGCGATCATCGAGGTGAAGATCCTGATGCCGGCGTCGGATCCGAGCGCCGACTCCGATGCCCGCTCGGGGTGAGGCATCATGACCATCACGTTGCACATATCGCCGCCGAGAACCCCGGTGATATTCTCCGTCGAGCCGTTTGGGTTGCTCTCCGGCGTCACAGCGCCGTTCTCGTCGCAGAAACGGAACGCGATACGATCTTCCCGGTTCAGCCGGTCGACCACGTCGGGCGCGGCCACATACCGCCCTTCCTTGTGAGCGATGGGAACCCGGATGACATCGCCTTTCCGGTAGCCCGCAGTAAACGGCGAGGTGTCGTTCTCGACCCTGAGGTAGACGTGGCGCGAGATGAACTTCGGGTAGGCGTTGAGGGTGAATGTCCCCGGGATCAGTCCCGCTTCCGAACCGATCTGTGCCCCGTTGCAGATGCCGAGGATGAGCCGCCCCTCACGGGCATGCCGGAGAATGTCCTGCATGACCGGTGTTCGTGCGGCGATCGCTCCTGCCCGGAGATAATCTCCGTACGAGAACCCGCCGGGAAGAACGATTCCGTCATAGTTCCGCTGCAGTCCGTCCTTGTACCAGACGAGATCGGTATCGACGCCGCAGACCTCTTCGAGGACGTAGAGCGTATCCCGATCGCAGTTGCTCCCGCCGAACTGGACGACCGCAAACCTCATTCTGCGACCTCAACAGTGTAGTGGTGGATGACGGGGTTTGCGAGCAGGCGTTCGCACATCTTCTCCGCCTCCGCTGCTGCATCTTCGGCGCTCGGTGCGTCCAGCGTGAGCCGGAAGAGCCGTGCAGTCCGGAGCGCCTCGGTCTCGAAACCGAGATTGGCGAGGGCGTGCCGTATCGCACGCGCCTCGGGGTCGAGCATTCCTTCTTTCAGTGCAATGGTTATGGTTACATCATACTTCATGGCAGTCTTCCTCCGGTGATCAGGAGATAATACGCTTCGCCACCTTTGCGTATTCGGTCATAACGTCTCCTTTGTTGAACCGGTATACGTCTTTGTCCATCGACTGACGGGTTTCCTTGTCCCAGAGCCGCATTGAGTCCATGCTGATCTCGTCGCCGAGGTGGATGGTGCCGTCGCGGCGCCCGAACTCCATTTTGAAGTCGACAAGGATGATGCCGCGTGCGTCGAGGTGGTCTTTGAGCAGTTCGTTGATGGCCAGTGCGTTTGCCTTGATCTGGTCGAGTTCCTCGCGGGTCGTGAGCCGGAGTGCCAGGATCAGGTCGTCGTTGAGCATCGGGTCGTGCCGGGAGTCGTCTTTGTAGTCGATCACGATCACGGGCGGATCGAGGGGCGCTCCCTCGGTGAAGGGGTAGCGCCGCACGATGGAACCGGCCGCAACGTTCCGGACGATGACTTCGAGCGGGATCATCGTTAGATCCCTGACAGCCATCGTGATCGGATCGATCATGCCGAGGAAGTGGGTCTTTATCCCGCGCTCCTCGAGGTACCGGAAGAAGAATGCGGAGACTTCGGTGTTGTACCCGCCTTTTCCCCCGAGTACGTCTTTCTTCTCGCCGTCAAACGCCGTGATGTCGTCCCGGAACCGCATGATCAGGGTGCCCTGTTCATCCGACCGGTAGACGGATTTTGCCTTGCCCTGATACAGAAGGTCAAGTTGCTTCATAGCCGGATCTCTCCTCTCTCTATAGGCCTTCTTATAGAATGATATTATGGTTCGCCGCCACTTCCGACGGCATCAAGACGGGCACAAAGCTCGTCCACGAGCGGCTTGAGCGCCGGGGACACCCACCCTTTCTTGATGAACCGGGGGTAGATGCAGAGGCGCTCTTTCAGGACTGCGTCACCCGCGACCCGGCGGAGTTCGTCCATCTCCGGCCAGGGATGCTCCGGGTTGACGTAGTCGATGGTGAGGGGGGATACCCCGCCGAGGTCGTTCACGCCGCAGTCGATGAGGCGTGCGGCGTCGGCGAGGTTCGGGGGGATCTGCACCGCCACCTCCGGCGGGAGGATCTCCCGTGCAAGCGCGATGGTGGTGCAGAGTTCCTCGCTGCCCGGTACGCGGGCATGCTCCATCGGCGTCCCGACTTTCGGGCAGAAGTTCTGGACGATGACCTCCTGGATATGGTCGTAACGCCGGTGGAGGTCGCGGATCACCCGGAGCGACTCTTCACGGTCGTCTTCGGTCTCGCCGATCCCGATGAGGATGCCGGTGGTGAACGGTATCCGGAGTTTTCCTGCATTCTCCATCATCTCGATCCGCACCGCCGGTTCTTTTCCGGGCGATGCGGCATGCGCCGGAACGTCGGCCGTCGTCTCGAGCATCAGACCCATGCTGGCGTTGACCTCACGGAGCCGCTCGAGTTCCGCGTATGACAGGATCCCGGCGTTGGTATGCGGCAGCAGGCCTGCATCGATGCTCGCCCTGCAGAGGTCGTAGCAGTAGTCGAGGATATCGGCGTACCCGAGGAGCGCGAGCCGTTCGGAGAACCCCGGGACTTTTCCCGGGCGCTCCCCAAACGTGAAGAGCGCCTCCGTGCATCCGAGGGCGGCCCCCCGCTCCAGGGTGGCGAGGACGTCGGCAGGCGGCATGATGCATCCATCCCCGACCGGGGTCTGGAAGCAGCAGTAACTGCAACGGTTGAAGCAGACGCTCGTTAAGGGGAGGAACACGTTCTTTGAGAAGGTGATCTGCCGGCGGTGCATGGTAGTACTTCGGCACAGTTCCTCTTCAACTTTCGGACAGGCGGAACGACGCTCTTTGCCGCCTGTCCCCGCGTCCTTCGCAGATGCCGGTCGGCCTGGAAACAGGCGGATTCGTTTCTGCATCTCCGGTGCCGGAGCCATATGGAACGATGCCTTTTTGTCGGTAACCGGACAACCGGATTTCAATGTATTTTCATGCTCTCATCCCCTTCAAGCCGGTTAACCCAAAGACCCGGCTTTCCTGCGTTCTCAGTCAGGAGGAACGCGAGGCGTTTGCACGAGCGATGCTCGACGACGTCATCGCCGCCGTGCTGAAGTCCGGGTGCAGCGCGACGCTCCTCTGTACGAGTGCCTTCGAGCGTGGCGATGCTCTGGTCGCCGTTCGCAAAGAGCCGCTTAACGAGGCAATCAACTGGGCGCTCGCCCAGTTCCACTGCCCGGCACTCATCATCATGGCCGATCTCCCGCTCGTGCGGGCAGGCGACATCCAGCGCCTCGTCTCGACCGGGAAGGATATGGCCATCGTACCGGGGCGGGGCGGGGGCACGAATGCGATCTTCTTAAAGAAACCCCGCTGCTTCCGCGCCGACTTCTACGGGGCGAGTTTCCTCGATCATATGCGGATCGCTGAGGAATGCGGGTTTACCGTGGATGTCATCGACTCGTTCCGGATGTCGACGGATATGGATGAACAGGAGGATCTCGTTGAGATTCTCATCCACGGAAAAGGGAAGAGCAGGGAGTATCTAGAGGGGCTTGGTTTTTCCCTCTCGATCGAGAAGGGCAGGGTTAGCGTGAAGCGCAGTCCCCATGAAGAGGCACTCTGAAGCGTCGATTGTGGCTATCCCGGTGTAGTCGCCGATGGGGAGACCCGATCCGCGGACGACCGCGGCCGGGACGCACTCATCGGCTTCGCCCATGACGAGTTCCGCTGCGGAAGCAATGCAGTCGGCGACGGCACGCTTCGTGACGTGCAGTTCCCTGCCGAAGAGATCGGTTCTGCCGCACTCGTCGATAACCGCCAGAAGTCCCGAGCACCCGATGGCGACGCCGCTCGATCCGAGGCGCATGGCGTGTGTCCGGCTGTCGGCCACGATCACTCCCGTATCGGCGCCGCACCGTTTCCGGATCCCTTCGCGTATCCTCGCCGCGCTTTTGTCGGGGTCGGCGGGGAGGAGGACGACCGAGCCAGCGGGGGCGTTCGATGCGTCGATCCCAGCGTTCGGGAGAAGCGTTCCGTTCTTCAGGCAGAGCAGGAACCCGTCGATTCCTCCGACCACCTTCTCGCTCTCGGAGAGGACGATCTCTGCGAGGCGGGGGTCTATCCGGTGTTGCGCGCCGAGGGCGGTTGCGGCCGCCGACGGCTCAACTGAATCGAGAGCGACGATTCTTCCCTCTGCGGTGGCGACCGCCGACTCGGCGATGACGATGATGTCGCCGTCACGGAAAGCGCCGCACCCGGCATCAGCGGAGGCGTCGATCAGGTGATCGACCATATCGTCGCCGGCGTGTATGAGTTCGGTCTTGAGGCCGTAGACGCAGAATACATTTTCTTTCATTGTTCCACCATCTTTTGGTATACGGCGAGCAGATCCGCGGTCTCGGCGACATCGTGCGACCGGACGACCGCCGCTCCGCGCTCGACGAGCATCATGGTGAGTGCAAGGGTGCCGGCAAGACGCTCCTCAGGAGGTTTCCCGAGCAGATCGCCGAGGAGTGATTTTCGCGAGACCGCTGCAAGGAGCGGGCGATCGAATGCGGTGAAGGCATGGAAGTTCCTGCAGAGCTCCCAGTCCTCCTCGCTTCCCCGTTCCGGAATCCACCTCCCGACGCCGGGGTCGAGGATGAACTCCTCGATCTCATGCTCCTCGCAGCGGCCGACGACTGTCGCGAGCGCCTGCATGGTGGCATCGAATCCCACCGCATCGCCGGGCCTGGCGACGCTTGCCATGGCGAAGACGGGGAGGCCTGAATCGGTTGCAATTGTTGCATACTCCCTGTCGGCAAGCCCGTTAATATCATTGATCGCATGGATCTCGTGCTTTAAGCAGACGCGGAGCACCTCCGGGTGCATCGTGTCGACCGAGATGGTAAGCCCGGACCCGTCGAGCTCGCCGAGTGCCGAGTCGATCCGTTCCGCCTCCCCGGCTACGGTCAGGGGCGGTGCACCCGGGGCGGTGCTCCGGGCGCCGATATCGATAAAATCCGCTCCCCGGTCGTGCATCGCAAAAGCCCGGTCTCGGATGTCCGGAGTTGCGGTATACGATCCGGAAAAAAATGATTCGGGGCTGGCGTTGATCACGCCCATGAGGCGGACGGGGGCACTGCCGCCTATCGGGATCTGATTTACAGAACAGATATGCATGCCTTCCGCTCTGCAGCCTTGAAGGTCTGCTCCATGAGCGTCGCGATCGTCATCGGGCCGACCCCGCCCGGCACCGGCGTGATGGCACCTGCCCGTTCCCGCACGGCCTCGAAGTCCACGTCGCCGCAGAGTTTGCCGTTCTCGTTGTAGTTGATCCCGACGTCGATGACCGTCGCCCCTTCTTTCACCATATCGGCTCTGACGAACCCTGCCTTACCGACGGCACTGACGAGGATATCGGCGGAACGCATCTCGTCAGCAAGGTTCTGGGTTTTGCTGTGGCAGATGGTCACCGTGGCGTCGGCGTTGAGGAGAAGAGCTGCCATCGGGCGGCCGACGTCGATGCTCCGTCCGACGACGACGGCGCGTTTCCCGGCTATCTCGATCCCGTACTCGGCGAGGATGGTCATGATCCCCTTCGGGGTGCAGGGCGCATAGACGGGAGTTCCTGCAAGGAGGCGTCCGAGGTTATAGGGATGGAATCCGTCGACATCCTTCTCCGGCGAGACCGCCTCGATCACGCGGGTGGTGTCGATCTGCTTCGGGAGGGGGAGCTGCACCAGGATCCCGTTGATATCGGGGTCGTTGTTTAAGCGGGCGACCGTCTCAAGCAGGCGCTCGGTGGTTGTGTCTTCTGGGAGTTCGATGCCGATCGAACCGATCCCGACCCTTTCGCACGCCCGGTGCTTCATCCTGACATAGAGCTGCGATCCGGGGTCTTCTCCGACGATGATGGTTGCGAGCCGGGGGTAGAGCCCCGACTCTTCGATCCGCTCCTTGAGTATCTCGAGCCTCTTTTCAGAGACCTTCTTGCCGTCTAATATCATATCACTTCAGGATACAGGGGATACCTGCTTGCGAGGGCCGTGACCTCCGCCTTCACTTCGCTGATGGCCTTCTTTGAGGTCTTGTCCCGGGCGATGTCCTTGAGGACGCGGGCGATCCAGTATGCTATCTGCTTCATCTCCGCTTCTTTCATGCCGCGCGAGGTCACCGCGGGAGTGCCGATCCTGAGGCCGCTCGTGACGAAGGGACTGAGTTGTTCGCGGGGGATGGTATTCTTGTTGACGGTGATCCCCGCTTCGCCGAGGGCGTTCTCCGCCGCAAGCCCGGTCAGGTGGTCGCCGTTCGTGGAGAGCCCCGTCAGGTCGAGGAGAATTAAGTGGTTGTCGGTGCCGCCGGAGACGATATCGAGCCCTTCTTCGGCAAGGACGTCGGCTATCGCTTTCGCGTTCTTGATGACCTGCCCGCAGTACTCCTTGAAGGACGGGTGCATGGCCTCTTTGAAGCAGACTGCCTTCGCCGTGATGACATGCATCAGCGGTCCGCCCTGCATGCCGGGGAAGACCGACTTGTCGATGGCGGGAGCGTCCTCTTTCCTGCACATGATGGCACCGCCGCGGGGGCCGCGGAGGGTCTTGTGCGTCGTGGTCGTCACGAAGTCGACCACACCGACCGGCGAGTTGTGGTAGCCGGTTGCGCAGAGACCTGCGATGTGGGCGATGTCGGCCATACAGTATGCATCGACCGATTCGGCGATCTCCTGGAACGCTTTGAAGTCGATCTCACGCGGGTACGCGCTCGCACCGCAGACGATCATGGAGGGCTTGACGATCCGCGCCATCGCTTCGAGGTTCGCGTAGTCGAGCGTCTCGGTCTCGGGGTCGACACCGTACTGGAAGATCGAGTACCACTTGCCGCTGATATTGACCGGTGATCCGTGGGAGAGGTGGCCGCCCTGCGAGAGGTTCTGGCTCATTATCCTGTCCTTGTAGTTCAGGTATGCAAAGTAGACTGCCTGGTTTGCCTGGCTCCCGGAGTGGGGCTGCACATTGGCGTGTTCCGCTCCGAAGAGTTCGCACAGCCTGTCGCGCGCCAGATTTTCCACGACATCGTGATATTCGCAACCGCCGTAGTATCGCTTGCCGGGATACCCCTCCGCATATTTGTTGGTCATTATTGACCCCATTGCCTCGAGGACGTTCTTGCTCACGACGTTTTCGGAGGCAATAAGTTCCAATCCATTGAGCTGGCGCAGACGCTCGCACTCGATGAGATCTGCAACTTCTGGATCGAATTCAGCCAGACTAGACATGTAAAAAAAGGTAGCCTTGAAGAGGTAATAGTCTTTCTTCCCCGGATTCAAATGAAATATTAATACGTAATCACCATCAAGGTTAGTTTCGAGGGAAATAATGGCACAGAAAGATGCACGAATCCGGTTTCTCGAGCGGGAACTTGCTGAGCGGGAAGGGGAAATGGAAAAGTTAAAAGGGGTGGAAACGGTGGAATTTTCAGACAATGACGATGAGCGTCTGCGCGGCGTTGAGCGGAAGATCAAGGAGATTGAAGCACTGATGAAGGGTCTGACCGAAGAGATGCTCGATCTCAAATCGATCGTCATGAAGATGCAGCGCCAGACCGAGGAGCGCATGAAGATGCCCGTCGCTGCAGTGCCGGCGGCCGTCGAGCCGGAGCCCCGGAAAGCCGTCCGCCCTGCAGAACCGGAGCAGACGGTGCCGACGCAGAACGTCAGGCGTGTCAGCCGGACCGATCCGCTGGTCAGGCCGACGGCGGTGCCGCGGCAGAGTCTGGTGACACCCCAGGCACGCCCCGCTCCCCGCGCCGCTCCGGTGCCCGAACCGGAAGACACCACCGATATGGAACTTATCATGCAGAACGACGGAACGCTGAAACCGGAGAAGAGGACGGGTTCCGAGTATATCGTTGCGAGCAACAAATATCAGAATAAGGTTATGGGCGGCAAGAGGAAGGGCTCGTCTGACCGTATCGTCGTCGCGGAACCGGGGCAGAGGACGAAAGAAGTCGACAGCATTATTCATGCAGACGAAGACGATACTATCGAATTTGATTCGAACAAGTAAGTGGAGCCTGATCCTTGTATATAACGCAGCTTGAGATCGACAACTTCAAGTCTTTCGGGAGAAAGACGAAAATTCCATTTCTTGAAGGTTTTACTGTCGTATCAGGCCCGAACGGTTCAGGGAAGAGCAATATCATCGACAGTATCCTTTTTGTTCTCGCACTCTCCGGTGCCCGTGGCCTGCGAGCGGAGAAGCTGACCGATCTGATCAATGTCAATACCGGCAAGAACACCGCCGAGGTGACGATCACCTTCTCGGACGGCACCACGATACGCCGGAAGATCAAGCAGACGCCGACCGGCTACTATAGCTATAATTATCTCAATAACCGGCTCTGCAAGCAGGGCGATGTCATCGGGTTCCTGGCGAAGTTCGGTATCAAGCCGGAGGGCTACAATGTCGTGATGCAGGGCGATATCACCCGCATCATGGAGATGAGCAACACCGAACGGAGGAAGATCATCGATGAGATCGCCGGCGTCGCGGAGTTCGAGCATAAGCGCGAGCAGTCGTTCTCGGAGCTTGAGATTGTCCGGGAGCGGATCGAGCGAGAAGAGATCATTCTCCACGAACTCGCCGCGCGCCTCGACGAGTTGCAGCAGGAGCGCGAACAGGCGCTCGAATACCAGCGGTGGCAGGGCGAACTGGAACGGCTCGAACGGTGCCGCGGGGCCGCGCTTGTCCGGCGCAAGGAGCAGGAGGTTGCGACGCTGCAGGAGCTTGCGCAGGGGCAGAATGCTGCGCTCCTCCGTACCGGTGGCGAGATCGAGGAGCGGAAGGGTGAGCTTGGCGGGACGCGCAGCCAACTTTCCGAGCTCGATCTTGAGATCGGCAGAAAGAGCGGCACCGAGTATCTGCAGATCGTCGCCCGGCTTGAGGAGGCGCGAAGCGGGATCAAGCTTGCTGAAAAGACGATAGAACGCTTGAAGCGCGAGAAGGAGGAGAACCTTGAGGCGGGCAAGCGTATCTATATGGACAGCAGGCGGGCCGAGTCCCGGGTGAACGAGTGCGTCGAGCAGATCCGGAGCCTCAGTATCGACCGGGCGAATCTCGCGATGGAGCTCTCCGCCAGCAGAGAACGGATGAGCGAGGTCGAGGCGCGGATCGAGGTCGAAAGCCGGGAAGTCGAGGGGGTGAAGGATCAGCTCTTCGCCGGGATGGAAGCCCTCGAACGCGAAAAAGAGGTTCGGGCGAATCTGCTCCACGAGCAGGATATTATCATCGAGAAGAGCCGGATGCGCACATCCGAGCGGGAGCGTCTCGAAGGGCGCCTCCGGCAGATCGATGAGGAACTCGCAAGCAAGCATGCGCAGCTCGCGGAGTATTCGGGGGCAATCGCAGATGCCGAGGAGGAGAAGCGCCGGGTCGAACGGGAGCTCTCCGATGCCGAGAGTTCGCTCTTTGCGAAACGCTCGACGCTGGATCGCCTGAAGAAAGAGATCCGGGCGCATGAGCAGGAGATCATCCGTTTCGAGGCGCAGCAGCAGGCAGGCGGGGATGCGGGCGGACGGGTGATGGAGGAGATCCTCGGTATGGAGGGTGTCTACGGAACCGTCGCCCAGCTCGGCCGCGCGCCGCCCGAGTACGCCACGGCGCTCGACGTCGCGGCAAGCGGGCGTCTTCGGCACGTCATCGTCGAAGACGACGGCGTCGCGTCCGGGGCGATCCGGTTCTTAAAGGAGAACCGTCTCGGCCGGGTCACGTTCCTGCCGCTCAATAAACTCAGGCCGCCGATCATCTCCCCGCTCGACGCCGATCCCGGCGTGATCGGGTATGCGGTCGACCTTCTCGAGTATGATCCTGAGTTCGAGCGGGCTTTCCGGGTAGTCTTCGGCACGACGGTCGTGGTGGATACCCTTGAGCGTGCCCGGAGGATGATGGGCAAGTACAAGATGGTGACGCTCGAGGGCGAGGTTCTTGAGCGGGCCGGTGCGATGACCGGAGGCGCCAACCAGAAGAAAGTGAAAGGTTTCGGCGTCGCGGTCGAGGACGAGATCGCCCGCCTGCGAGCCCTCCTTGGAGAGCTCGAGGCCGAGGCGGCGGAGGTCGATGCTGCGATCCGGCGTTCTTCCTCGTTCTCGGAAGAACTCCGGAGCAGGAGGACGAACCTCGACGAGCAGCTCTCCCGCTACCGGATGCTGGCGGAGGAGTACCAGAAGCGCGTCGAGGTTCTCGGAAGTGAGAAGCAGGAGCTCGAGTCTGCGCTTGCCGAGATGCGCGATGGTACGAGGACCGGCGGGGCGGAGCTTGCACGGATTGAGAGCGAGCTCGCCGCCGCCAATACCGGGATCACCCGGCTTGGCGGGGAGATTGAAGCTCTCAAGGCGAAACTCGACGATACCGGGATTCCCGCGTTGACCGGGGACTACGAACGGTATCGCAGAGAGGTCGACGAGACTGAGAAGAGGCTCCGGAACAAGGATGCCGATATTGCGGACGCCAAGCGCGAGCGGCAGCATTTCGCAAACCGCCTTGAAGAGCTTGCGGCCGATCGCGAACGGATCGCGGCAAAGAACCGGGAGATCGATACCGAGATAACGGCGTCCGGCACCGAGATCGACGGGCATCGCCGGTCTATTGAGAGTCTCGAAGCACGGCAGCAGGAGTTCTCGCAGGAGCTTGCTGATCTCCGCAGGGAGCGCGATCAGATCGTCGCCCGCATCCAGGAACTTGAGAGGGGCATCGTCGAGCTTGAAGGCGCCGCCGAGCGGACCCGGATGCAGATCCAGGCTTTCGCCGAGCGGGAACGCTCGCTGCTGCAGGAACTTGCAGAGCTCCGTGAGCAGGCGGGGGACGTCGAGTCCGAGCTCGATCTCGCCGAGATCGATGCAGGTATCGATGCCGCCGAACGCGCGCTCAAGAAGATCGGCGCGGTCAATATGCTGGCGATCGAGGAGTGCGAGCGGGTTTCGAAGCGCGCCCTTGAGCGGACGGAGAAGAAAGAGGTTCTCTCGAGGGAACGGACGCTGCTCCTTGAGCGGATCGAGAAGTTCGAGAAGATGAAGTTCGATGCGTTCATGACCGCCTTTTCGGCGATAGATACGAACTTCCGGGAGATCTTTGCGCGCCTGACGGACGGAACCGGACGGCTGGTCCTCGAGAACGAAGAGAACCCCTTCTCAGGAGGCATGACGTTCGCCGTCCAGCCGCGGGATAAGAAGGTTCACCTCCTCTCGTCGCTCTCGGGAGGGGAGAAGTCTCTCACGACCCTTGCATTCATCTTCTCGATCCAGAAGTACATGCCTGCTCCGTTCTACGCCCTCGACGAGGTCGATATGTTCCTTGACGGGAATAATGTGGAGCGCATCGCCTCTATGATCAACGAACTCTCGTCACGGGCACAGTCGGTGATTGTCTCGCTGCGTAAGCCCATGATAGAGCGTGCCGATCGTATCGTCGGCGTGACTATCCGGCCCGATAAGAGCACGTACGTGACCGGTGTGAAGAACAATGGATGAAGAGCCGGTCGAGATCCTTGCCGGTATGGCCGAACGGGGTGAGGTCGATCCGTGGAATATCGATATCGTCGATGTGACCGATCGGTTCCTTGCAGAGATGGAACGGCGCAAGGAGCTTGACCTCCGGATATCCGGGAGAACGCTCTTTTACGCCGCAACGCTCCTTCGGATGAAGTCGGAGTATCTGGATGAAGCAGACGACGATGGGGAGGAGGGCGAGCTCCTGCCAGAAGACGATCTGCTCATTGATCTCGACTTTGACTTCGACCCGGAGCAGCGCGGGGAGCCGATGGACCGGCTTGAGCGGGAGATCCAGCGCCGGATCGGGCGCAAGAGTGTTCGGAAGCGCCCCCCGGTGACGCTGTACGAGCTCTTGAAGCAGCTCAAGACTGCCGAGCGGGAACAGCGCCGCAGGCAGCGGAGAAGAACTCCGGCTGTCAGGGAGGCCGAGTTTGAGCCTGGAGCGGATGAGGTCGTCTCGCTCGCCCATGACGAAGGGTACCAGATGGCGGTCTCGACGGTGCTTGAAGGGTACCTCCGCACTGCCCGTGGGGGTGCGCCCCAGACGCTCGGGAGGCTCTCGTCGCAGATGGGGTGGACGATGCGCGATGTGTATATTCCGCTGCTCTTCCTGATGCTCGAAGGAAAGGTTGCTCTCTGGCAGGACGAGTTCTTCGGGGAGATCTTCGTCGGCGAGGAAGGGCCGCCCGGGGAGGAGGGATGATCCGCGGGAGAGTCCCGCACTGCCGGTCGGTGGTGATGCCCGGTATGCGCGGGCAGTGTCCGCCAGCAATTTTCTTTTGCAAAGTCCTTCTTCTCAGCTGATTTGAGTGATTTTTCGCAGATTCTTCTATCGGGGCTGCGCGCGTGGCCTGTTTCCTTCCTCAATGGTAATCGCATCTATGGTTCTCCTGGCAATTCCTCTTCATCCCGGCGTTTTTTCCGGGGTGTCCTCCACTTCCGGGGTGGTGGTCGGTGGTTCGCAGCCGGATATCCTCGCGACAGTTGGTTCAGGCGAATTAATTGGGTTTTATCTCAATAACTGTCTGTATTTCCTGTTTTTTGTCTCAGTCGGGCTGGTCAAAGGGTGGATAATGTTTATATGGGTCTACCTCTAACATATGGAGGCTGCGTTGGTATGGCGCCCGGTCGTGCAGCCCTTCGGGGTGGTCTGTCCGGTGTGCTGCCAGGTGCGCAACTATGAGGGTGCGAGCCCGGTGTGCTCGGATCTGATGCGGGAACAAGGTTTATATGCTGGAAAAGCCAACATAGTTTCCTGCACAAGTTCTCGTTGTGCCGACGAATCTCCATGATTCGTGCAGCACGGCGGGAATGCAGTCAGGGGCGGTTGGTTTCGTTGCCGCATGCGGGGGTGCGCAGGACGCAACCCT